>JAIRME010000006.1 GCA_031258945.1 Mycoplasmataceae bacterium
ATCTTCTTCTTTTATACCTGTGAAGTCCACTTTAGCACCATAAAGTATGTCCCCAACTTTTAATTGATCTAGTGTAATTGTTGTGTTAGATTCATTACAACTTGTTAATGTGGTAGAAAGCATTATTCCAGTTATGCCAACAATACCAATAGCACTAATAGTTTTAATTAAACTTATTCTTTTCATTATTTATTCCTTAAGTTTTAAAATATAAATAGCAAAAAACAAGAACACTACAAGTGTAATGTTCTTGTTTTTAGAGAAAGAATTAAATTAGTGCTGGTTGCACTATTGCATTTAATCCCCCCCCCTACTGAGTTGCATATGAAAATTATACTCAAAATCCCAAACATTACTGATACAATTATTAGGTTATTAAATTTAATGGGTTTAATTGATAATTAAGGACATGAATGTTTTATGGAAGGTAATGGAACTGCATATATAGATTCAACAAATATTTCTACGCAAGCATATTTATTGATTGTAGGGATGGTTTTGATTTTAATAGTTTTGTCTTATTCTTTATATTTTTCATTAAAGCAAAACAATAAGAAAATTAATATTTTGTCTATCACTATTGTTGCTACAATGATTGCATTAATTGCACCGCTTATAGTATTATTTACTATTAAGCCAACCTTGCATAATTTATTTTCGGAAGATGGCTCATCTCCTTATTTTACTTCTTGATTACTTACTATTAAAAATACCACTATAAGTCCAAGCGTTTTGTTTTCAAGTTATCAATTTACTCAAAATGGAATTATTGTTATATCTTTTCTTGGAGGATTAGGAATAGTTTCAACTGGTTTGATGTGTTATTCTCTGTTTAGTGCTGTGAACGGAAAATTAACAAAAATATTTAAAACAAAAATTCAAAAATTTTTATTTTGAGTAGTTGGTTTAATTAGTGTTGCATTAATTACATTTATTTTATTTGGTTTTTTCTTATCACCATTGTGTGAATCACACCCACAAAATGCCGAAGCAACTATCCAAATATTTACTTTTTCTAACTTTTGAACATATGTAATTGATTTTTACTCCATAGTTCCAGTTTCATAGTGATATAGTGATACTATAAACTGTGCTCATCAAAGTTTGATTTTGTTATCATTTATGAGCGTACGAGGGATATTATTTTGACGAATAGTTATTATTAACGGTTGGATTGAAAATTAATTAATATTATCAATGGTAGAAATAATTACTCTACATTAAAATCTAACATGTGAATTCTTTGGTTACCGAATATTAAATTAGACCCAGCATATTCACTATTTGGAACAGCTCATATGCTGAAACTATGATTTTGAATTGCCATTAATTGAGTTGGCTTAAATTCAAGTCTATTTATGTAATATATCGTATTTGATGAACTAAAATATTCATTAGGGCCTATCAACATAGGAGAGGAAGTTTCACCAAAATTTATAAGATTAAAATCATGGAGTAAATCCATATATTCTTCAAATGTATTAGGTTGATTTCTCCTTGTTTTAATGCATAATAGAACACACCTTTAAATAAACCTAATTCATATGTGGGATTAGCTTCTTGATTGACTAAAAAAGATAAACAACATTTGGATGAAGGCTCTGCATGTATTTTTATAGTATGACTACTAGATATTCAAGTTACATCAGTTGTGTATGTTCCAACATCTATAGTAAGTGACATACTACCTTCATTAATAGTGTATGTATTTTTGCTACAACTTGTTAATGTGGTAGAAAGCATTATTCCAGTTATGCCAACAATACCAGCAGCACTAATAGTTTTAATTAAATTTATTCTTTTCATTATTTATTCCTTAAGTTTCAAAATATAAATAGCAAAAAAACAAGAACACTACAAAGACAATGTTCTTGTTTTTAGAGAAAGAATTAAATTAGTGCTAGTTGCACTATTGCATTTAATCCCTCCCCCTACTAAGTTGTACGAGAATATTATATAAGACGGAAATGTTTCTAATATGTCAAGTAGTACATGTATTTAACAATGCATAGACTACCAAAATCTACATTAATGGTTGATGTTTGGTTATTAAAAGCAAAAGAAGTATCAATTGACAATCAATAAGAAAAATTTTTATTTTCTTCATCTTTAAAAGTCAACCATGCTTTATATTTTGTTTGATTTACATTGATTCGGCATACTTTAATATCCTCGTTATCTATCAATTCATGTATGTGTTTGTTGACAATGACAGAATTAGTATTACCGTCACTTGTAAAAATACAATTAGTGATAATGTGTAACTTTATACAACATAAGCAAAACAATAAGAATATTCCGAAGATACATAAAAAGATTAATAAATGTCTAATAGTTTTATTCATCTCATATCATATATTTACGAAAAATAAATTTTTGACTTAATTATTTTTTATTTGTTTAATTGTACTATTAATGATTGCTTGAATTTTATTAATATTTAAATGTTTTTTGATGCTAATAAAAAATATTTGAGTTGGCTGCACTTTGAGATATTTAGCAATAGAATTTAATTTATTTTGATACATGCTGATTGTACCTTTATCAATTTTGTTGAGAATAATATAATGGTTTTTGAAATGCTTTTGAAGGTAATGACTCATGTTGACATCAGCTTCGGTAATTACATTAGCATCGCAGATTTGCAACACACCATAAGTATTAGTGCGTGATGTTAGATAGGTTTGAATAATATCAGCAACTTGTTCTTTTAATTGGTGGTTACCATGCATAAAACCATAACCAGGTAAATCAATTAACCGGTAATTACCAAAATCATAGAAATTTATTGTTTGAGTGCGTCCAGGAGTTTTGGAAGTTTTAGCAATAGATTGATTGGCTAAAGCATTAATTAAACTAGATTTACCAACATTACTACGCCCTACTAAACATATTTCTATTACTTGATCATTAATCCAATCAATAGGGGCAATAGCTGACTTAATGAAATTAGGCATAACGTTTTAAAAAGTCAGATTCAAATTCAATTTTAATTATTTTCCACCTTGACTTTTCATCATGTTCATAATTTGACGAATTTGTTGTTCAGAAGGTTTGCGACCCATTTGAGTATACATTGCTCGAATTTGATCCTCAGTAATGGGTGGATTTTCTCGCATTTGTTTTTTAAATATTTTGGTGGCAATATAAAAGCCCAATAAACCACCGACAATCAATGCCCCAATTGTGCCAAAAATTAATCCGTATAACATTATTTTTTACTCTCTTTCAATGTTTGATATCATGTAAATATTCTATCGGTTATTTTGCTTGGTGTCAAATCAAAGTAGTCCACCACTTCTGCTGGTTTACCGGATTTACCAAATTGATCAATCCCAATGGTTAAATCAGCGTATTTATATCAAGGAGCAGTCGAAGCAAATTCAATACTTACAATTGGTTTATCGTCTAAGATAGACTCTTTATAGTTAGTTCCTTGCGATTCAAATAATTCAACAGATGGCATAGAAATAACTCTAGCTTTAATTTTTTTAGTTTTTAGTAATTCACTAACTTCAATAGCCACTGGTACTTCGCTACCTGTAGCAATAATGCTAAGTTGATGTTGATCCACAGGATAAATCACATATCCACCAAGTTTAGCGTCATCTAGATTAGAAGGATATTGTTTAATATTACCACGAGAAGTAATAATGGTAGTTGGCTTATCAATTGATTTGATTGCATGAGACATTGCCAATTCACATTCAGTTAGATTAGCGGGGCGAAACAAATAATGGTTAGGAATTAATCTTAGAGAAGGTATTTGTTCAATTGGTTGGTGAGTTGGTCCATCTTCACCAACAGTAATGCTGTCATGACTGTAAACGTTGATTGATGGAATATGAGAAATAGCAGCTAAACGAATAGCATTTTTGTTGTAATCACTAAATGATAAAAAAGTGGCAGTAATTGCTTTGCAACCACCATGCGCAGTAATGCCATTATTAATAGCCGCCATAGCAAACTCTCGCACACCATAATAAATGTTTTGTCCGTCTTTACTATGCCGATTAAAAGCAATAGATTTTTTATAATTGATTAAAGTAGAAGCAGTTAAATCAGCAGCACCAGCCATAAAAGTATCATTGTGTTCTAAAACTGGTTGTAAAACATCACTCATTAAACTACGTGTAGCTACTTCGTTGTTTACATAATAATTGTGATATCAATCTCATGTAAAATTAAATTGATTTTGACTCAATTTCATGTATTGGTTGTACAAACTGATATCTTTACTCTCTAAACGTTGTAAAGCTAAATTAAATTGGCGTTGTGCTTCAATGCCACGCTTACGAAAAATATGCATATCATCAATTACGCTTGGGTGGATGACAAATGGGTCTACTTTGTAATTTAAAGTAGCTCTAAGATCTTGAATTTGTTGATCATTTAATGGTATGCCGTGTATCGCATTAGTGTTTTGCAATTGACTACCGTAACCGATAGTAGTTGTACATTCAATTACAGTCGGTTTAGTGCTTAATTTAGCTCTACTAATCGCACGTGATACACAAGCAGTATTATTAGCGTTACGAACTTTAAGATAGTTTCATCCATAAGCTTTGAACATTTGTTTTACATTGTAATTAGTAGAATCAGAAACTTTACCATCTAATTGAATACCATTAGAATCATATAACATAATTAACTTATTCAATTTTTGCCGACCTGCTAAAGCAATTGCTTCTTGTGCAACACCTTCTTCTAGACATCCATCACCAAACAATACATAAGTGTGATGATGAATGAAACGATCATAACGATTAAATTTATTAGCTAATTTACTTTCGGCTATTGCCATACCGACACCCATGGCAATACCTTGGCCTAATGGACCAGTACCTACTTCGATGCCAGGTAGTAGATGATTTTCAGGGTGTCCTGGACATTTAGAATTTATTTGACGAAATTTTTTTAAATCCTCAATCTTAATGGACTCATAACCAGATACTAACATTGTGGCATAAAGTAATGCACTACCATGCCCTGCCGATAGTACAAAGCGATCACGATTAAAATAAAAAGGATCTTGTGGGTTTACTTTTAAATGATCACGAAATAAAGCATACATGATTGGGGCGGCCCCTAAAGCGATTCCGGAATGGCCAGATTTAGCTTTAGCAATAGCTTCTACTGCTAATAACCTAATCGTATTGGTGGTTAATTTTGAATATTGAGTAATTTGCTGTTTGAATATTTTAGGTAAAGACATGTGAAAGATTATAAA
>JAIRME010000041.1 GCA_031258945.1 Mycoplasmataceae bacterium
CATGTGGAGGTAGGATGGTCGGATACCTAGTGTTGGAAAACGGCTTAGTTTTTTCAGGAAAACGAATTGGTTATAAAAGAGATGCTATCTTTGAAGTGGTTTTTAACACAGGTATGTCCGGTTATATGGAAACTATTACTGATCCTTCATATGTAGGCCAAGGGGTAGTTTTTACATATCCTTTAATTGGTAATTATGGTGTAATGCGCGAAGATACTGAGTCAAAAAAAATATGAATTGAAGGGATAATCGTTCATGAACTAGCGAATTACTCTTCTAATTTTAGAAAAGAATCAAACTTAAATGATTTTTTGATTGAACACAAAATTCCGGGAATAGAAGGTATCAACACCAGAGCACTTACTAGAATATTACGAGATAATGGCGTGATGAGAGGAAAAATTACTTCCAAAATCGATAATGTTAAAACTGTTATCAAACAGATTAAAAAATATCAAGCTCCAGACCCAGTTTCATTAGTTACTAGTAAAAAAACTACAATCACCGGGAACGGTAAATACAATATTGCTCTTTATGATTTCGGAGTCAAAGGTAACATTATTAAATCGCTACTAATGAGAGATACCACCATTACTTTGTTTCCAGCTACTGCTACAAGTAAAGATATTTTAAAACGTAAACCGGATGGTATTTTATTGTCAAACGGTCCAGGCGACCCCAAGGATAATAAAATTGCTATTAAAACCATTAGAGAGCTTTATCAGACTAATATTCCTATCTTAGGTATTTGTCTGGGTCATCAATTGTTAGCTTTAGCTACTGGCATGAACACCAAAAAATTAAAATATGGTCATCGTGGGCCAAATCATCCTGTAAAAAACAATGAAACTAATCGTATATACATCACAAGTCAAAATCATGGTTACTACATTGATGAGAATACAATTGATTCTAAGATAGCTACCATAACATATCGCAATGTTAATGACAAAACTATTGAAGGTTTAAAATACAAAAATAAAAAAATAGTGACTGTGCAATTCCACCCTGAAGCTTGTGCTGGTCCACAAGATACTACATATTTATTCGATGATTTCATTAAAGCCATTGGAGAGTCAAAAAATGCCTAAGAATCAAACCATCAAAAAAGTTCTAGTCATTGGTTCTGGCCCAATTGTGATTGGCCAAGCAGCAGAATTTGATTATGCTGGTACGCAAGCTTGTAGCGAACTAAAAAAAGAAGGCATTGAAGTGGTGTTAGTCAATTCTAACCCTGCCACGATTATGACTGATAAAAACATGGCTGATCGCATTTACATTGAACCTTTAACTGTATGCTCGCTACAAAAAATTATTGCTAAAGAAAAACCAGATAGTATTTTACCAAACCTTGGAGGGCAAACTGGTTTAAATTTAGCCATGGAATTACATGAAACTGGTTTTTTAAATAAGTACCATGTCAAATTATTAGGAACATCAGCTGAAGGAATTAAAAAGGCGGAAGACCGTCAGGCTTTTAAAGATACTATGCAAAAAATTGGTGAACCTTGCATTCCTTCCCAAGTGGTTGACAATGTGAAAGACGCTATAAATTTTGCCAAACAAATTAATTATCCTGTAGTTGTGAGACCTGCCTATACTCTTGGCGGCAGTGGTGGTGGGATTGCTAATAATGAAATTGAACTAAAACAAATTGCTGAATCTGGTTTAAGAGTTTCACGAGTACACCAAATCTTAGTGGAGCGATGTGTTGCCGGATGAAAAGAAATTGAATTTGAAGTTGTTCGTGACAGAAACGGTAATGTAATTACAATTTGTAATATGGAAAATATTGATCCAGTGGGAGTCCATACCGGCGATAGTATTGTAATTGCTCCTTGCCAAACTTTGGCAGACAAAGAATTGCAAATGCTAAGAACAGCTGCAATTAAAATTATCAGTGAACTGAAAATTGAAGGTGGTTGCAATGTTCAATACGCATTAAATCCCATTTCCTTTGAATATGCCGTAATTGAAGTAAACCCCAGGGTTAGTCGTTCTTCCGCTTTAGCCTCTAAAGCAACTGGTTATCCAATTGCACGTGTGGCGACACGAATCGCAATTGGTTATACATTAGACGAAATTGTCAATACTGTTACTAACAAAACTTTTGCTTGTTTTGAACCAGTATTAGATTATGTCGTAGTAAAAATCCCAAAATGACCATTTGCTAAATTTCTTACTGCTCTAAAAGTTTTGGGTACACAAATGAAAGCCACCGGTGAAGTTATGGCGATTGGCAATTCATTTGAAATGGCTTTAATGAAAGCGATTCGTTCGCTTGAAGAAAGTAATATTGATGAATTGAAGTCATTTAAGTTAGCTCATTTATCAAAAGCAGAAATTCTAGAAGAATTACACATTGTTAGTAATGAACGTTTATGAGTAGTGGCAGAAGCATTACGTCGAAATATTGACATTGAACAAATTCACGCAATTACTACAATTGATACTTTTTTTATCCATAAAATTAAAAACATAGTGGATTTGGAAAAAATATTATCCACTAAACCGTTATCCGTCGAATTATTAAAGCGTGCCAAAACATTTGGATTCACCGATGATTCAATTGCGAAGTTATCACAAGTACGTTCTTGCGACATTCGTAAAAAACGTATTAAACATAATATTATTGCTCAATTTAAAATGGTTGACACTTGTGCTTGTGAATTCGAAGCAGAAAGCGCCTACTACTATTCAAGTTATGATCTAGGGAACGAAGTTAAAACCAAAAAAACTAAATCAAAAAAAATATTAATTGTTGGTTCTGGCCCGATTAGAATAGGACAGGGTATCGAATTTGATTATTGTAGTGTACACTGTGTATGAGCGTTAAAAAAACGAGGATATGAAACTATTATCGTTAATTCTAACCCTGAAACAGTTAGTACGGATTTTGATATTGCTGATAAATTATATTTTGAACCATTGACTAAAGAAGATATCCAAAACATTGTTGATTTAGAAAAACCAGATGGAGCAATCGTACAATTTGGTGGACAAACAGCCATTAAATTAACCAAACACTTGCGGAACATGGGTGTACGGATATATGGAACGACTGAACAAAACATGGATCGTGCAGAAGATCGTCAAGAATTTAATCAAGCTTTGTTAAAATGTCGTATTCCACAACCAGCTGGAGCAACTATTTTTACAGTGAAGGAAGCTATAAGGGTTGCTAATGAATTAGGCTATCCTGTGTTGGTACGTCCTTCATATGTGTTAGGTGGGCAGGGGATGGCTATCGCTTATGATGATGAATCAATTATCAAATATGTTAATCAAATTAACAAAGTTGAACAGAAACATCCAATCTTAATAGATAAATATATGATGGGGCGAGAATGTGAAGTGGATGCGATATGCGATGGTCAAGATATTTTAATCCCTGGTGTTATGGAACATTTAGAGCGAGCAGGAATCCACTCAGGCGATAGTATTTCTGTGTATCCTACACATACTATCTACACAGAACACATTGAAACAATTTGTAAGTATACGAAACGAATTGCATTGGAGTTAGGCATTATTGGTATGCTCAATATTCAATTTATTATTTCGTCTGACCGAGTGTATATTATTGAAGTCAATCCAAGGTCATCACGAACGGTACCTTACATTAGTAAGGTAACTAATTTACCTATTATTGATATCGCTACAAACGTGATTTTTGGCGAGAAATTAAGAAATATGTCTTATGGTATTGGATTGTACAAAAAAACGTCGTACATCGCCGTTAAACTACCTGTCTTCTCATTTGAAAAAATCCAGGGAAGTGAAATTTCGTTAGGGCCAGAAATGAAATCAACGGGAGAAGTACTGGGAGTTGATAAACTATTTAGCGATGCATTATTAAAAGCATTCATTGCTGGCGGGATTAATGTACCACAAACGGGTAGTATGCTCGTAACCGTACGTGAAAAAGATCGCAATGAACTATTACCCATTGTGAACCGTTACATTGATATTGGATTTAAGATATATGCCACGCCGGGTACAGGTAAATATTTAGAAGATCATGGAGCCAACGTAAAAATTGTGCAAAAAGTATGGGAGGGAGATAATAGTATTTTGGAGTTAATTCAATCAGGTAAAGTCAACATGGTAATTAATACACCCACTACACTTGCTAAAAATTCCAATTCTGATGGTTTCCGTATTCGTCGTTTAGCAGTGGAACACCATATACCTTGCTTTACTTCGTTAGATACAGTTAAAGCATTGAGACACGCCATTAAAGATGGTAAATCTGAAAAAGATTTAACACCGGTTGATATTACTAAAATTTAGGAGAACGTTATGGGTAAAAATTTATTGTCATTAAAAGATATGAGTGTAAACGAGATTCAAGATATTTTGAAACGTGCACAAGCATATGCAAATGGTAAGAAGATTGATTTACATCATAAAATTATTGCGAATTTATTTTTTGAAGCTTCCACTCGAACACACTATAGTTTTATTACAGCAGAACATAAATTAAATTGTAGAATTTTAGATTTTTCACCAGGTTTTTCTTCGCTTACCAAAGGAGAAACTTTTTACGACACTGTCAAAACATTTACCCAATTTGGTGTTGATGCCATCGTAATTCGCAGTCCACAAAACGAATGATACAAAGAGTTAACTAGCATTCAAACACCTATTATTAATGCGGGTGATGGTACATTGGATCATCCTACTCAAACATTATTAGATTTGTTAACCATTCAACAAGAATTTAAAAGATTTAAAAATTTAGTTATTTTAATCGTTGGTGATATCAAGCATTCTCGCGTAGCTCATTCTAATATCGAAGTAATGCGACGCTTAGGAATGAAAGTGTTGTTATCGGCTCCTAAAGAGTTTCAAGACTCTCGTTTTGAATACATTGATTTTGATAAAGGCATTAAACAAGCAGATGTAGTAAATATGTTGAGAATTCAAAACGAACGTTTAGATGTTAAAATGTCATTATCTATAAAGACATATTGTCAAAAATATGGTTTAAACAAACAACGCGTTCTAATGATGAAACCGAAAGCAATCATCATTCATCCCGCTCCTGTTAATCGTAATGTGGAAATTGATGATGATATAGTTGAATGTCACAAATCTCGTATTTTTAAACAAATTAAAAATGGTGTTTATGTACGTATGGCTGTTATTGAAAGAAGCGTTAAAAAATAACTTATGACAACCTTAATTAAAAATGGACAAGTTTGGCAAACAAATAAATTTGTGCATCTAGATATTTTGGTTAACAACGGTAAAATTACGAAATTAGCTAAACATATTGACATTAAAACAACCAAAATAATAGATGCCAAAGGTCTTTTTATAATTCCTGGTTTAATTGATGTCCATGTGCATTTACGCGAACCTGGTTATGAATATAAAGAAACTATTAAAACTGGTTCAAAAGCAGCTTTGTTAGGTGGATATACAACTATTTGTTGCATGCCCAATACCAATCCTGTTATTGATAATCTAAGTGTGTTAAATAAACTTAAAAAAATCATTAGGCATGATGCTTATGTCAATGTTAAACCATATGTGTCCATTACTAAAGCGCAAAAAGGAAAAACATTAGTTGACATGCCTTTATTAGGTAAACATTGCTTTGCTTTTAGCGATGATGGTGTCGGGATACAATCTAGTGTATTAATGTTGAAGGCTATGCAAATGTGTGCCAAAATTAATAAACCAATTGTGACTCATTGCGAAGACGCGACTCAAACTAGTAATGCACGCGAATATAAAGAAGTATCGCGTAATTTACAATTGGCGTTAAAAAGTAAATGCCAATTACACATATGTCATGTTTCCACCAAAGAAAGTATTGCATTAATTAAGAAGGTTAAAAATAAACTTATTAGTTGTGAAGTAACGCCACATCATTTATTGTTGAACCATGAACTTATTAAAGATAATGGCAATTACAAAATGAATCCACCATTAGCAAGTAAAAAAGATCAAATTGCTCTATGCCGTGCATTAATTGATGGAACAATTGATATGATTGCTACCGATCATGCACCTCACAGTAAAAATGAGAAAAATACTACATATGCCAAGAGTTTAAATGGAGTTGTTGGTTTAGAAATTGCTTTTAGCTTAATTTACACTAAATTTGTCAAAACTCATAAAATTACTTTTAAGAGATTAATTGAATTAATGTCCATTAATCCTGCAAAAGTATTTGGAATTAGAAACAATGAAATCAAAATTAATCATCATGCAAATTTCGCAATAGTTGATTTGAATAAAAAATGAATAATCAAAGCATCACAATTTAAATCCAAAGGAAAAGCGTCTCCATTCAATCGTTGACTAGTTTATGGTAAATTAAAACATACAATTGTTAATCTACAAAATTAAACATATTACGAATGTTATAATCATTTTCAATGAAAAATAGATTTTCTTGAAAAAAAATGTTGACTATGTTTGGATTTCTATCCATGATGACAACTTTGATTACTTCTTGTAGTAATATTCCTAATTCAACTATCAATCCGTTTTATAGTTCTTTTGAAGATAACGATCAAATTGCATGTAACAATGTTGAATACACACGTTATACTGGCATAACTGAGTTATCAACTGTAACAGGAACAGGGCCAACTTTTGGCTACAATCTGAATGCCAATACAACCGATATAAAAGGTTATGGTTTTAATGGACTAAAGTCTTTTAGTTATCAAGCAATAACTAATAATACGAATAATGTATCGTTTAGCAATTATCTATATAAAGATTTAAATATTCAAGTTGGTTCTCAAACGGAATTGAGCTATAAAATATTCCCAACATTAGGGGATAATTCTATTACTGATGTAACGAAACGTTATGAGTCATCATATGTCGCAATTGATTTGTTATATAGTGACAACAATGCTAATGACATCAAAAGATTATCATTGAATCCAAAAATAATTGATCAAAATGGTTACCATTTAGATGCTTATAGCCAAGGAGCATCTAAAACTTTATATTCCAACCAATGGAATAGTAAGAGAATTGACTTATCTCCAATTGCTGGTAAATATATAAAGGGCATTCTTTTAACTTATGATTTAAAACGTCCTACCGATTTAACAATTGCTGGCTTCGTTGATGACATTTCCATCGCAGATAAAGTTCAAAGTTCTTCTACATCACTTACTGATTTGATTGACACACGACGCGGAACCAACACATACAATGGTTGAAACCAAGATGGTAAACAGTTTTCAAGAGGATTATGTGTCCCCTATGCTACGGTTCCTAACGGATTTAATTTTTATACCCCATTCACCAGCACAAATGATTACAATTGAATTTATACATATGCAGCTAACAATAGCATAAATAATAATTTACCTATGTTCACCGGTTTAGGCTTTTCACATGAACCTAGTCCATGAATGGGTGATCATAATTCATTTGCAATGATGCCAGGAATAACTACCAGTGCAGATGCACAAGCATTAGGTAATATAGCAAACCGTGGAATAGAATTTAAACATAGTAACGAAATAGCACACCCAGATTATTATTCTGTAACTTTAGAAGACGGTATTAAGTCAGAAATTGCTCCAGGAGATCATAGTGCTATTTTTCGTTTTACTTTTCCTAAAGCTAGCAAATTTGGTTCGTTAGTTTTTGATTCTGGTAAGAATAATGACCAATATGTTGATAAATATTGATATGGTACGGAGGGTGGTTTTACTAATAATAATGAATTTGCAGGTTATGTCGATAATGGAACAACTGAAAATGGCCAACGTAAAAATGGTGGTTCCCGCATGTTTATTTATGGCATGTTTTCTAACGATGATTACAAAATTAATCAATGTTCAGATGATACTCAAAGGCAAAATTTAAATTTTTGTTTAGATTTAAATAAAACATTAGAAGTAAAATTTGCCACATCTTATATTAGTATAGAACAAGCCAAAATTAATTTACAACAGGAAATTTTAAATCATGACTACAAATTTGATGATTTAAAAAACGCATCACAAATACTTTGAAATAATCGTTTAGCAGCAATTCAAGTTGATTCACAAAATGTGAATGATGAACAAAAACATAATTTATATGAATCTCTATATCGATTGAATTTATATCCGAATAAATATTTTGAAAATATAGGCACAACTGATCATCCGTCATATTATCATGCTTCGCCTGTTTTACCTACTAGTGGTATTTTAACTGACGAACATACCAACGCACAAGTTCTGCCAGGAAAAATGTATGTAAACAACGGGTTTTGAGATACATATCGCACAGTCTGACCATTGTACCAATTATTGTACCCTAATTTGACTACAGAATTAATCAATGGATTTTTATTGCAATATGAAGAAGGTGGATGAATTGCTCGTTGATCAGCTCCTGGTTATGCTGATATGATGCCGGGCACATCTAGTGATGCAGCTTTTTGTGATGCATATACCAGTGGAGTGATAAAGGACCCTGCGACTATTTTAAACGTTTACAATGCATCGCTAAAAAACGCAATGGTTGTACCTGATAGTTTATCATATGGACGTAAATTTTTGAATCAATCATTATATTTAGGTTATGCACCAGCACCAGCGAATGATAGCGATGAAACATTATCTTGAACATTAGAAAACCATATCAATAATTATGCTTTAAGTCAACTAGCTTATAAATTAGTTAATGATAATAATCTTACTGATAGTTTGATAGAAACTAAAACTGGTCAAACCCGTGCTCAAATTAGAAGTATTGCACAGTACTTTTATAATGAATCTCAAAATTATCCATTAAGCTTTGACAATGATGCTAAATTTTTCCGTGGTAAACAAACAAATGGTCAATTTGCTCAACAAAATGAACCGAATGGTTACAATCCATTGAACTGATATTATGAAAATACTGAAGCTAGCGGTTGAAATTACGCTTTCAGTGTGCCATATGATATTCCGGGACTAATTAGCTTATATGGTAATCAAACTCAATTTATTAATAAATTAGATGAATATTTTACTACCCCAGAAGACGGGAAGCATTATGGTAATCGCGGTGTTGCTAGTTTAGAAATGTTTGAAGCGCGTGATGTAAGGTGAGGTCAATTTAGTTTTAGCAATCAACCTTCTCATCACATACCATATTTATATGCTGCAGCAGGACGACCAAATAAAACAGAAGCAATAATTCATGAGGTATTAAATCGTTTGTATATTGGTGGTGATATTGGGCAAGGATATCCCGGGGATGAAGACAATGGTGAAATGTCAGCTTGATACATTTTGTCTGCAATCGGTTTATATGATTTAGCACATGGTAGTGGTAAGTATACAATTACCTCCCCAGCATTTGAACACATTGTTATTAACCGTGATAATGGAGCAAAAATTAAAATCAATTCTCAAAAAGATACAAACGATAGTGTTTACATAAAATCTGCTCAACTAGATGGTAAATTTTTCAATGAAGCTCAAATTAATCAAACGACTTTATTAACTGGTAATCACACTATTAATTACAAATTAACTAATGATCATAATGTACCGTGAGGGATACAAACAATTGGTAATAAATCTGCTGAACCCATTAATGATGTTACAGGTTTAACAACTTCATGAAGTTCAGCTCCTGCTAGAACATTAACAACGCTATTTGATAAAAATGCTAATACAAGTGTTGATTTTGCTCAACAAGATATTTCGTTAACTTATGATCGCAATAGTTCATCTATACCCATAAATCAATTTTCTTTGACCACCAATGACAATACACAATTATTTTCAGAAGTTATTATTAAAAGCAGAAATAATACTACGGATGATTGAACAGTATTAAACCAATGGAGCAATCAACAGTTTATTGCCAACGAAATGAAAATTTTCCCTTTTACAGATAATATGTATCGGTATTATCAAATTGAAATCATTGGCAATGCAAATGTCAATTTGGCAGAACTCAGGTTGCTAAATTTGCCTAATGAATAAAATAATCATGCAAAAATATCAATTTCTGAAATTTTGGTCTAAAAATTTTGCACTAACCAGTATTATTGCAGGTATTATTTCATTGGCATTAACGAGCTGTAGTTCGACTAATCATACCATCAACCCTTTTTATAGTTCTTTTGAAGACGATGAATTGATTCATCCTTTAGAGAACTCCATTGTTTCACAACAAAATATAGATGGGTTAACTAGCGTAGTTGATACAGGTCCTATCAATGGTTATAACATCCCTTTAAAAGAAGAAGGCACAATTGGTTTAGGCTTTACTGGCCAAAAAGCTTTTAAATATGAATGTCAAAGTATTTTGTCGACTACCAAGACTAAATTTATCGTTAATGTTTATCAAAATTTAAATATTACAATTGGCAAGAACACTGAACTATCTTACAAATTATTTCCTGATATGAATGGTAATATAGAACATCCAGCTGAATTAGACAATAATTATCCAGCTGAAAATATTATTGTTGATTTACTTATAAATGATAACAATAGCACTGCTAATTTAGTTAGTTTATCATCTTTAAATATGATAGATGAAAATGGTTATGACTACACCCCAATTAATCAGGGTAAAAGTAAATTAATTTTTAACGATCAATGAAATTCCAAACATGTTCCTTTAGGTAAATTAGTAGGAAAGCATATTCATGGCATTCAGTTGCATTATGATTTCAATACTCCTAACGCAAATGAAACTATTAGGGGTTGAATAGACGATATCAATATTAATGATCAAAAACAAATTAACAAAAGTAAACTTGTTAATTATGTAGATACAAGAAGAGGCACAGATGGGAGTTGACGGACTAAATTTTCTAGGGGAAGCACTATTCCAATTACTAGTTTACCAAATGGATTTAATTTTTATACGCCTTTTACTAGCGCCGAAAAAAACGATTGAAGTTATGAATATAAATTCGGTAACAACATTGATAATTTACCAATGATTAATGGTTTTGGTGTTTCGCATATGCCTAGCCCATGAATTGGAGATTATGATCGTTTTACCATAATGCCTCAATTAGCTAACAACGTAAATTATTCGGCTGATTCAACACCCGATGGACGGAAGGTTCCTTTTAGTCATAATAATGAAATTGCGCTACCAAATTATTATGGTGTCACATTGAATAATAATATTAAAGTAGAAATTGCACCACACGATCATAGTACAATATTTCGTTTTATTTTTCCAACAGATCAGCATTATGGTGCCTTAATTTTTGATTCTGTTCGACCAAAAATTAATTCTAATGCTGAATTAATTGAAAAATTTAAATTCGACGCTAATACAATTAGTGGTTATGTATTGAATGCCGAAGGAGCAAATCGTGGCACAACCGTTATGTATATTTATGGTGAATTTTCCAACAATTATTTTACAGTCAACAATACAAATGAAAATAACAAACAAAACTTAACTTTTGATTTAAATTATTCTAACATCATTGATTTTAAATTTGCTACATCATTTATTAGCCAAGCACAAGCTCAACATAATTTACAAATGGAAATTACTCAACCAAATCATACATTTGATACACTAGTAAATTATGCTAGCAATGTATGAGAGAAGAAATTGAGTGCAATTGATTTAAGTAGTTCTAATGCCACCCAGGCTCAATTAATTACAATGTACTCTAATATTTATCGGATGAATTTATATCCTAATTCTCATTTTGAAAACACTAATACTTCATTACAACCTATTTATCAGTATGCTTCACCAGTTTTACCGACTAGTGGAATTGTTAACGATGATTATACGAATGCTCAGGTACGAGAGGGTAAGATGTATGTTAATAATGGTTTTTGGGATACGTATCGTACAGTTTGACCTTTATATCAATTATTGTATCCAGATTTTATTCAAGAATTAATTAATGGTTTCTTATTAGAATACCGTGATTCTGGTTGAATATCACGTTGGTCTTCTCCTGGTCATAATGATTCTATGACTGGTACATCAAGCGATGCTGCTTTTAGTGATGCTTACATTAATGAAACTATTAAAGATATTGCTACAATTACCAGCATTTATAATGCTGGTATCGCCAATGCTACCGAAACACCGACTAATAAATATGTAGGGCGAAAGGGAATGAATCAATCAATATATTTAGGCTACACTCCAGCCGAATATTTAGATGATGTTAATTCAACTGAGAAAAAAACTGATAGTAGTGCTGATTGAAGTTTACAAAGTTATCTTAATGATTATGCTTTGGGTCAATTGGCTTTAAAATTAAGTGATGATCCTAATTTAACCGATACTTATGCTAAAATAGCGACAGGTCAAACTAAACAGCAAATCAAAGATACGGGTAATTACTTATTGACTAGATCACAAAATTATGACAAAATATTTTGGAAACCAGAGGACCAATCATCAGAATATGGTTTTTTTCGTGGTAAATTTGCTGATGGTAGTTGAGCAGGGCAATGAGCTAACGCAGAACATCCATGAGACAAACCGTTTGACCCCGAAGCATGAGGAAGTGAGTTCGTTGAAGAAGACGGATGAAATTATGCTTTTAGTGTACCGTATGATGTATCAGGGTTAATTGATCTTTATGGTGGGCAACAAAATTTTTTAAATAAATTAGATACTTTTTTCAATACGCCTGAAACTGGATTAAAATTAGGTAATTATGGTAGATGAGGCGATGATTTTTTATATGCGATGGAAGCTAGAGATATTCGCATGGGACAACTGGGAATGAATAACCAACCATCTCACCATATCCCATATATGTATGCAGCCGCTGGCAAACCGGCTCAAACACAAAATATTACTCGTGAAATTTTAGAACGATTGTTTAACGGTAATGATATAGGGCAAGGTTATGTTGGCGATGAAGATAATGGCGAAATGTCTTCTTGATATATTTTATCGTCACTTGGTTTATATCCATTAGCATTAGCAAGCGGACAATATGTATTAACATCACCTCTATTTAACAAAGTGACTGTTAACCGTGATAATGGTAGTCATATTTATATTGATGCTAATAATAACGATAAAGTTAATCGTTATATTAAATCTATGAAATTGGATAATGTTGTCCACAATGATGCATATATTTCTTCCGTTGATTTGTTATCAGGCAATCACTTGTTGCAATTTGATATGACAAATGAACCTACTACGTGAGGGAACAAAATAATTACACCGCATAAACCAAACTCAGAAACAGTTGTTTCTAATGGCATGTGGAATTCCTCTCCAACCGCTTCCAATATCGATAATTTGATTGATAATAATTCATTAACTAATGTTGATTTTGATAGTAATAATATTGAACTACTATGTACATTTAATTCAATTTCACAAGATAAAATTATTAATCGTTTTAATTTGTCTTCCAACAATAGCACGCAATTATTTAATCAAATTCAGTTATATGCTTCTAATAATCTCAATGATAAGGGTTTACCAAAATTAGTTATTGATAATCAAAATTTTGTTAATTGAGAAACTAAATCTTATAGCTTTTATAGTACAATTAATTATCAATATTATTGAATTGTTATAACCGCGGACAATCCAATATCGCTGTCAGAAGTTCAATTATTGATGTAAATAATTGAAGTGAAGATTAGGAACCCACGCTTCAGGTATTTGCATTCGAAAATCTTCACTTCATAAAACATCATTCAAATACATTATCGTGTTATCTTCTAAAATCATTTTAATCTTAAAATAACCTATCAAATTACCATCATCATCGAAGCTCATTTCATCGTTTCAATATGGTACAGAATGGAACCAATATCCTGAAGTATCTGATTCAGGGTTGTAAGGACCACCATCATAAATAAATCCTGCTTTTACAAAATCTAATGTATTAAAATCTAATGTCCATGTTTTTATGCTTCCCATTGGTGTTTCCAGATTTTGACCACTAGCATTAGCATTAACACTTCAACAATTGTCATTTGAATTATATTCGCTCTTGTGTTGTTCAACTTCGACTTGAAAAGTATTAAAGTTTTTGACAAAAGGTGCAATAATAGACTCACCACGATCTGCATAATTAACAATGGTTAAGATTGATAGATGGACTATAAAATCTGAATTTACATTTTTACTTTTTGTGAATCATGTTGCGGCTTGGGAACCACTATCAAAATTTTCAGAATCATCTATTCTAACGGATTCTAGTTTAGAAAATTCTTTAAGTTCATTAAAGTTTTTAAAAGTTTTTTGATAAGTATTTGAACTATTATCACTACAACTTGTTAATGTGGTAGAAAGCATTATTCCAGTTATGCCAACAATACCAATAGTACTAATAGTTTTAATTAAATTTATTCTTTTCATTATTTATTCCTTAAGTTTTAAAATATAAATAGCAAAAAACAAGAACACTATAAATGTAATGTTCTTGTTTTTAGAGAAAGAATTAAATTAGTGCTAGTTGCACTACTATATTTAATCCCCCCCCCCTACTAAGTTGCATGAGAGTATTATACGATGGGGGGGGATTTGATAAATAATTTATTATGTCTATGTTCTCAACAAAAATTAATCCAGTTTTGTCACTTAATTAATTTTAAATCCACGCTTATTCGCAATTACTAATGATTCCAAATTCATGAGAACGAATTACAACTCTCGATCCGAACTGAGATTGGTTTTTTTGATTAGCTCCTTACTTACGAGTTGTCAACAGTTTGTACCGATTATTGTGGTATAGGATAAGATGATTTATTTAATTACTTAAAACTTCCAAATAATTAAGACTTAAAATAAATAAAATTATTTTTCAATTAGCAATCATTCAATAATGTTCATCATCTGAATATCGTTTTCAAACTTATTAAAATAATCTTTGCTAATGAAAAGTTTTCTCCCGTCTTTTATTTTTAATAAATTACCAATTTCATTAGCTTGGTTACTCTCATTTAAATTTTCACATACTTGTATATAGACATATTCATTATTTTTTTTAGCGACAAAAACAATTTAAGGAATAAATCGATCTTTACCAACATTAACTTCATATCCGTTTCTTAATAATTCAATATATACTAAGTTTTCTAAAAGTTTTCCACGGTTAAAACTAAATGACGATATAAATGAATTTCTAATTCCCACATCATATGCATATATCTTGTAATTAGTTTCGAGAACACTTTTACCCTTAATGTTAATCTTATTAATTTTAGAACACAAGAAGCAATTACATAAATATTCAATGTAATTAGAAATGGTATTATTGGAAATAACCGATTTGTTCTTTTGTCTAATAATGTTACCAATTTTATTAATGGATAGTTCAGTACCAATATTTTCCATTAAAAAATAGAAAATGTTATGGAATTCTTTAATGTCTAAAATCTTATAGCGATTGATAATATCGTTGTTGATGATATCAGAAAAAAGCATTCTAAGATATTCGTTTTTTTCTAATTTTTTCTCAGTCAAGCAACATTTAGGCATCGCTCCAAATTCAAGGTATTCTTGGAAGACTTCTTCTTTTTCATTGGAATTCTTAAAATCATAATATTCTTTAAAACTCAACGGATAAACATAAATTTTTGTATTTTTACCAGTTAATAATGTGGATATTTCTGATGATAATAATTTTGAATTTGATCCAGTAATGTAAATATCAACATTTTTTAGCAAAGATATACTATTAATAATTTTTTCTCATCCAGTAATTTCTTGAATTTCATCAAAAAATAAATAGTTCATTTTATCTTTTGCTAGTTTGTTAAGAATCTGTTGATTAAAATAATCGAGATCTCTATATTTATTTTGATTTTCATATACATTGAAATCATATATGTGCACTACTTCATTTTTTAAATACAAAGTAGCGAATTGTTTTAAAATGGTAGTCTTACCAACTTTTCGCATTCCGATTAAAATTTTAATAATGCCATTGTCTTTCTTATTAGCTAATAATTCAAGATATTTATTTCTTTTGATTTCCATGGAATGGAATTATATGTTGAAAATTGTTAATTTATGTTAAATTTTATACAAAAAAGTATTTTATTATTAATAGATATAAAATTTTTACCATGTTCAAATATGGATTAAAAATTAATTAACCGACAAACTTAATTCATATCTTTTTTAAGATACTGCATTGCATATTCCCCATTAATCGTATATGCTTTTCTCGTGTGTTTTTGGTATCTCTCAACAGGTGTCATTATCTCGGTTATAGTTTGACTTTTAACATTACGTCTAATAGTTCTAGGGATGTAATAGTTATGTAACTGGTTATATTCAATAGTTTTATTCTTAATAGTTTCTTCGTCTCTTGCGTTGTAGATGAGCGGTAATAATTCATAATCAATATGTTTATTGGAATTTTCTATCACACAATTTAATTCTTTTTGCTTTTTAGGAATATTAAGATGGGATATATTGTTATCTTTATAAATATTTGGCAACATTTCATTTGTTAGGTTTAGCACTATAAGCAGGATCATTGTCAAATTGAACACTAATAAATAGTAAATTGAAATTTTTAATAAATCACTCTTGTGCCCGTTTGGTAAAATCAGCATGTTCAAATATTTTTATTTTTTGTCAACCCCCCCCCTGTGGTATAATCTTACCATGCGACCGATAGGGGGGGGATTAAATGTCAATAATGCTTTAAGCATTAATTTGATTATCTCTCTAACAAGACCTTTGCTCAAATTAAAGGTCTTGTTTTGCTATTTACTTTATCTATGGAGAATAAAAAAATATGTTAAAAATTAGCAAATTACTTTTACCGATTGTTGGTAGCATTGCATTACCTGCTGTTGTAACGATACCATCTTTATCATTAACACTTAATACAACTAATAGTAATGTTATGGCTACACCGATAACCAATGATATACCAAATAATACAAATCTTGGTCAATTTCAGACAACACCTAGCGAAAATGAATTAATTGCTCGAATACGAGTTAATTGCACTAATGCTTATTACAATCAAATTCAATGTTCTAA
>JAIRME010000005.1 GCA_031258945.1 Mycoplasmataceae bacterium
CCATCAAAAGTTAAAGTTTTACCATCAAAATGAAAACCGTTGGGTAAATCACCATCTACACTTAATGTACCACCATCACATGTATATTCATAACTTGTTTTATAAGGAATTGCTAAATCACGCATTCCTTGAAGTGTTAATGAACCGACAACTGGTGTAGGAGGTGTTGGTGGATTTGGTTGATTATTTTTGTTGCAATGTTGTTTCTTTCATTTTAAATATTTTTTATTGTCCATTATTTATTCCCTCTTCCCCCATCTCAATTTAATCGCATAATGGAGTTATATTGTTTTTATAATTTCTTTTGACATTAAAAGAAAGTAATCATTATGAAAAAATGAAAATTTAATAAAAATAAAACTTTTACGCATATGGTAGCGTTAACATCAATCGCTTGCATCAGTATCACTTCTACTTTAACCAGTTGTGGTTTATCAGCCGATCAGATTAAAACATTAATATTACCAACCGTAAAACAGTTTACAGATTATCAATATAAATCTTATACCATTAATGAACAAACATCGCTTGCATATGATGAAACCAGTATACCAAATGGTGCTACTCCTGAATATCCAAGGGATGGTTCGCGTCGACAAATGGTAAAGGAAATTATTCAAAATATTTCAGGTGAATATTATGCTAAATTACTCCAAACAAAACATCCACTCAATAGTCATGTAGAGTTTAAAACTCATATTGATAATAATGAGCATGAAATTTCTTTCATTTTTATCAATGATCACCTTGATAATCTCCCCGAAATAACCATCAATAAATATCCAGAAGCATATCAAATAGAAATTGGGAATAAAATTATCATTAAAGCTTTTAACGAGCAAGGTTGAATTATAGCTGCTCGTACTTTATTACAGTTACAAGTAAGTAATGGTAGCATTCCTTACGGAAAAATGTCGGATTGACCTAAAATTAAAGAACGTGGGATTGAATTTGATTTTTCAGGAAGAGGTTATTCCTTAAACTTTGTCGCCGATTTAATCAAATCCATGTCATGAAATAAATTAAATACTCTTGCTTTACGTTTTGCTAGTGGCGGCATGAGATTAGACTGTAAAAAAACTGACGAAGTTGATCCAGAAAAGGAAAAACCTACAAGTGGCACCTGATTTAAAATTGATTGAAGTCAATTTGATTCAACCGGTATGGATTACTTTAATCTAAATACTAATTATCGTGATAATAGTCCAACTTGAGATTATCGTGAAGGAAACGATACACCTGAATCTGGTTTTAGTGATTTTGGTAACATCCTTAATTTAGCTTTCAAAGAAGGAGTAAATATTATTCCCGAAATTAATATTTTCACTCATGCTTGGTTTTTAACTGATCTAACAGCACCCAGAGACATAGATGGCAAAATAATTAGTGATGGTCGAGGAGTAACTGATTCAAATGTTAAAGCAAAAGATTTTGCCATCTGGGATGATCGTTCGGATGATCCAGACTATCCATTAGGTAAACGGATCCCTGATTCATTGGATTTACGTGGCAAAAAACCTGGTTCCAAAGCAGTTATTGATCTTTGCAAAAGATTTGTAACTTATATGGCTAATCGTTTTACATCAGTAGGTAATTACAATAAACATGCTCTTTTATCTTTTGGAATAGGAGGAGACGAATATATTGAAACCTTAGATAATTCTTGAAATGGTTCACAAAATGCCAATATTTGAACTGCTTCAAGCAAACAAGATATAGTTAATTCTATTTATACATTTAGTAAAACTATGTATGATGTGCTTAAAACATCTGGCGTAACAAATGTAGCGCAATGGTCTGATTCGTTGTTAAAACAGTATCCAAATAATGATTGGCCTAAAGCAAATGCTACCAATTGAGATCCAATTGTGGCAGACGCTGATCTATTAACAATTAAACATTGATGATCAAAATATGGAAATGCTTCAATTGATGATTTTACTAAACTATATGTAGAAGGACGGGTAGGTGGTGGCATACAAAACGTTGTAAACTACAATTCAGATCTATTATATTTTTCTGATGATGAATCTAACACAAGTAGCGCTCCTACTACCCAAAGTTTGTTTGATAGCTTTCATCCTGGCATTTTTGCTGGTAATGCTGGATTGTTTCTAGATAATAATGGTGTTAATTACGATGAATATCCAACATGATTGCGAGGATCAATGCTATCGGTTTGATGAGACTGATCACCACATGTAGCTACTATGATTGATGGCCCAATGCGTGCTTTTGCTCAAAAAACCTGGAATGGAACTAATAACGCATTAAGCTTTAATCAATTTAATAATTTAGTGGATAAATTGGGTCGTGCTCCATTGATAGACTGAAATTAATAAATTAGATACAATTAGTACCCTATGGAACTTTTGGTTAACCCTACCAGTTATGCAAATGCTTTAACACTGATTGAATTAGGTGTACATCAAATTTTTATCGGTGACAATCAATTTTGTGTTAGAAATAATTGTCATGTCACTTTACAACAAATTAAAAAACTAGTTGAATCCAAAAAAAATACAAAGATTTTAGTTCTCATTAATCGTTTTTTCTTTGATCCAGAATTACCAAAATTAGAAGAATATTTAATAGCACTAAACAAAATTAAAATTGATGGAATCATTTTTAATGATTTTGCAGTTAATCAGATTTGTCACGAAAAAAAAATACTCATCCCTCTTACATATAATCCTGAAACTTTGGTCACTAACTATGAACAATTTCCGTTTTATTTGCAAAATAATATTCAAGAAGTATCACTAGCACGCGAATTAAATTTTCGCGAGATTCAGGAAATTGGTGCTAACAAAAATGAAATGAAGGTACAAATCCAAGTGTCTGGTTGCACTTATATGATGCATTCGCGTTGGAAATTGATTTCTAATTTCAAACAAACTCAAAATATTAGCGATGAACTTTTTAAAACGAAATTATTAATTAGGGAAATATCAAGAAATGAACCGTGTATTATTTACGAAGACGAAAGTGGTACACATGTACTTAGTAAATATTCTTTAAATCTCATAGATTACATATACGACTTACATAGATACAAAGTTGATACAATTAGAATTGACAGTTTTTTACATGATGAAACTTGAACCGTTTTAACTACCAAGATATATTTAAAAGCTCTTATGCACATAGAAGATCGTGAGTATGTGAAACAATTAACAAATAAACTACCAAAAGATAAATATTCTCATGGTTTTTATTTGATGGATAAAAAAGATTTAATTTACTTAAATCAAACTGTAGGTAATTATGAATAAAATAGAGTTATTATCTCCAGCTGGTGATTTTAATCGTGGTAAAATCGCTTTGGACTTTGGTGCTGATGCTATTTATTTTGGAGGTAAACAATACTCACTACGAGCACGTGCCTCCAACTTTGACAATAATGATATACACAAAATGATTAATTATGCGCATAGACATCACAAAAAAGCTTATTTAGTGACTAATGTTGTTTGTCATAATCACCTCTTGCAAGGATTCGATCAATTTTTACAAGAAGTACTAAAAACACCACCAGACGCTTTTTTATGTGCCGACCCAGCCATCCTAAGAAAGATTCAAAAATTCTCTCCTACAGCCGTTATTCATGTTTCTACACAACAATCAGTAACTAACTCCAAGTCAGCTTTATTTTGAAAACGAAATGGGGCTAGTCGAATTGTGACAGCGCGAGAAGTATCGTTAAAAGAAATAAAATTAATGACAGCCCATGTACATGGAGTTATTGAAATAGAAATGTTTGTCCATGGAGCCGTTTGCATTTCTTATAGCGGGCGTTGTATGCTGAGTAGTAACATGTGTTTAAGAGATGCTAACAATGGTGGTTGTGCTCAATCATGTCGTTGAGTTAGTGAATTAATTAAAAACAACAAATCGCTCACTCACAAATTTAGTATGTCAGCAAAGGATATGTGTTTGATAAACCATTTTAACGAAATAAAAGCCACTAATATATCGGCGTTAAAGATTGAAGGTCGCATGAAATCTGAACATTACATTGCAACAGTAGTTAACGCTTATCGTAAAGTGATTGACAACATCAATGTGCAAGAATATGTTGATGATATTACCAAATGCGCTAACCGTAATGTGTCGATCGGTTGATTCAATGGTCCTCCAACTCCAAACGAAATGCTATATCATGATATACATCAAAATGTAAATCAAATATTTGCTATGATAATTGATAAAAAAATCAATGACACTACATATTTCGTTACTTCTAGAAATTATTTTAAATTAACTGATGATTTTGAGGTATTAGCAAAATGTTTGATGCATATTGAAAAAATTAAACTGATTAGTATTAAAAATGAAAATAACTTACTAATCAATACCGTTAATCAACCTATGAGTAAATTAGTTATTCAGATTAATAAAAAATTAAATTTGGAACCAATGGATATCATCCGAATTTATAAATAATTTCTTTAACTTGAAAACAAAATATTAGTTTGAATGAACAATTGCTTTATTGCTTTATTGCATTGAAAATATTATAGGCAAATTTGGTTTTTGGTCCATTCTTACCATTTTCGTTCACAATTGAATAATGTTTGGTTAACCAATTAATGTCTTCTTTTGTAATTTTGTTTATTTGTTTAAAATCTGTGTATTTGGTAGGTAATTTTAGTATTTTAATAAAAGCTTCCAATTTTTTAAAAAATAGCAATAGAGTGTTAACACCAAATAGTGTTTTACCAATTTCTAAAGAACTTTCCCTAAATAATTTACTTTTATCGCACATAGCCTTTAAATACACTGGCGTAATAAGAGCCAACCCTGCTCCATGTTCTACATCTCATAAACCGCTAACAGCGTGTTCTAATTTATGAACAGTTCAGTCCCCACCATTTAAATTAAATTTAGCTAAATCATTCAAAGCTCACGATGATGTTCATAGCAAATTACTACGGGCATCATAATCTTCATTGTTATTAACTAATTTCGTGGCACACATAACACAAATTTTCATATTAGCTAATAAATACTCTTTTGTTCACGCGTAAGTTTTTACCGGATCATAGTACTGTTCTAGTAAATGACTAAAAATATCAAAAATACCACAAGCTGTTTGTCACGGTGATAAAGTTAATGTATATTTTGGATCTTCAAAACAAACTTTAGGTGTAGCACTAGGAGTAAACGTAGATTGTTTGTAATGTGTTTTACTGTTAGTAATTACACTACCAGAGTTATTTTCGCTCCCAGTAGCAGCAAGTGTAACAATGGAGAATAAGGGAATGCTTGCATTAATAGCTTTAGAATTATCAAGCACATAATCTCAAGCGTTTTTATACATTGAATTAGTTGCTAGAATACCAATTACTTTGGCAGCGTCAATAACACTTCCTCCACCCGCGGCAATAATTAAATCAATGTTATGTTTACGACATGTTAATGCAGCTTGATAAATACCAATATCTCTAGGATTCGGTTCAATCCCGCCATGCTCAATTACTTTAACTTTAGCTTTTTTAGCAGCTTCTAATATTTCGTCATACAAACCATTTCGTTTGATGGACCCACCACCATATGCTAACATTAAAGTTTTAATATGACGTTTCTTAAGTTCATCGCTCAAATGTTGGGGAACAACATTTTTTCCAAAATAATAAGTAGGAATAATTTTTAATTTCGTTGACATTGGGTGTTTCGTTTCTCGTTATCTCGTTTAACGATAAACTATTTTAAGCGATTATGCTCTGAAAATATCAAAATAAAACGAGGATAATAATTGAAATTTTGATAAATTATTTCAAATAAATTGAATACCAATATATAAGAAATATAGTGCTCAAATGTGATTTTATTTGAATTGTGATTAACGAATTTCAAGATTAGTAAGTCTTTGACTAACTTCACGATTAAACTCATCTTGTTTATCTAAATGAGCACCGACTTTGTCTAAACGAGACATTACTGGTTCTAAAGCTTTTGTCAAAGCTTCGGCAATACGCTCATCAAGACTTTTTCTCGGAGATTTGGGCGGTATTGCAACATTTTCTATATCATCAATGGGAGGTGTATGTTTTTTTATTTTTACATCAAGAATAACATTATCACCAACTTTGACTGGATTGTGATCTGATTGAAGAATTTTAGCTTCTTTTTTTTCATATCTACATTATATAGATGTTTAAAACACTTGTATCTTTTCTCCAATATAAGCAAAGCTTATTAAATTTAAATTGAACTAAATAACGATTAAATGTGTACAAATACAAGTTTTAATGTTATTGATTTATAATCGTAATTCTATGCGTAAATTTGAAACCGATGTTCAAAAACTAAAATATGATATTTTGGTGCAAGTCATTAAGGCTTTTGATAACAATAAATTGTCATCTATCTATCACGATATTCCTAAAATTGTTTCCCCAGGCCCAGCACCAACCATGCGTTGTTGTGTTTTTAAAGAACGTGCTATTGTGCAAGAACGAATTAAGTTAATTATGGGTGGTAATGAACAAAAAAAGCACGTTATTCAAATGATTGACATAGCCTGTGACGAATGTCCGGTAGGTGGCATTTTTGTTACTCCATCTTGTCGTGGTTGTTTGAGCCATCGTTGCCGTGATGTTTGCCCCAGAGGAGCAATTACCATTGTTGAACGTAAAGCAGTAATTGATAAAAACAAATGTATTGAATGTGGTTTATGTGTTAAGACTTGTCCTTATCATGCAATTGTAAATCAAGTTCGTCCATGTGTTGAAAGTTGTGGGGCGAAAGCAATTAATATGACAAATTTACGCAAAGCAACTATTGATGATGAAAAGTGTATTGCTTGTGGCAATTGTGTTTATCGTTGTCCTTTTGGTGCATGTGTTGATCGTTCCTTCATTATTGACGCAATTAAAATATTAAATAATAAGCAAAATAATGTTTATGCAATTGTAGCACCGTCCATTGTAGGACAATTTGATTACATAGATGTTGAACAACTCATTACCGGAATTAAACAATTAGGCTTTAAAAGAGTGATAGAAGTGGCTTTAGGTGCTGATTCTATCTTACAAGACGAAGCAAATGAATGATTAAAGAAAAAAATATTGACTTCTTCATGTTGCCCATCCTTTAAATTTTTTGTTCATAAAAATTTTCCAACCCTTGCCAAATATATTTCTCAAAGTGATTCGCCGATGGTAGCCACAGGTAAATTGATTAAACAGAAGGAACCAAAAGCTAAAGTCATTTTTATTGGTCCTTGTGCTTCTAAAAAAACTGAATTTCAATTACCCCATGCTAAGCCTTATATTGATTGCGTTATTTCTTTTGAAGAATTACAAGCATTATTTGACGCGCGTCAAATTCATTTACATGGTATCAAACCTACTAAATTGAATGATGCATCATTTTATGGTAGAATTTTTGCTAAAAGCGGCGGAATTTTAGCTGGCGTTAAAAATTTGGTAGAACAATATGATAATAAAAATTTCCATGGTATTGCAATGAACGGCATTAAAGAGTGTGATAAATGAATGCGCGCACTGTTGACAAATAAATTAATTCAAAATTTCTTTGAGGGAATGGCCTGTCGTGGTGGATGTTTAAACGGCCCATTAGGTTTAAAGCATAATGATCAAATGTTAGCAAATATTGATGCTTTTGGTGAACGCGCTGAACAAAACGATCCAAATATTTCTGTTAATAAATTTGACAAAAGTTGAAACAAACCGCAGAAATAAATGTTATGCTAACTACAAAAACTAATGAGCTCATTAAAGAAGCGTGCGTAGAAACAGAAAAACAAATTGATAATGCTATTAAACATAAAGCAAACCAAATAGAATTATGCTCGCATTTAGATTTTGGTGGATACACACCAAGTGATGACTTAATTCAATATGCTTTAGATAGACAAATAAAAATTTTTATGATGATTCGTAATCGCCCAGATTACTCTACTAATTGATGAAACACTATTAAACTTAAAAGGATTATAAAAAAATACACTCAAACAGATGTTTGTGGTTTTGTTTTTGGTTTTCTCAAAAAAAACAAAATTGATAAAAAAGCTATTAAACAATTACTAAAAGTAACTAAAGGTAAAGAAACGATTTTTCATATGGCGTTTGATGAATTAGAAAATCCTAACGAAGGTTTAGATTTATTAGCAAAACTTGGTGTCACTCGGATTCTTACTAAGGGAGCTAAGCAAGGACCGGCTATCAACAACTTAAAACAGTTAAAAGCTTTAAAAATATACGCTAATAATCGAATTCAATTGATTGTAGGCGGTAGTGTGAATGATCATAATTATCAAAAAATTGCTAGTGCAACAGGTATAAAATATTTTCATGGTCGTAAATTAGCTTTTGATATTTAAGGTGTCTCAACGATTATTAATATTGCTTAACACACGATTAATGGTAGGATCAATTGCTAATATTAATGAAGTTAACAATAATGCTTCTAGCGGAGTCTTAATGCTTTGCACAATTACACGTGGAATTAGATAATACACTGCCCCATATTTAACTCAAGCGTTCGGAGGGGTGTTGTTTATGTATTCTAAATATGAGACAGTCGATATTGGCCCTAACATGAAAGATAAAATCAACGTACTAGCAGCCACAAGAATTAATGCATAAATAAAAGTAATATTACGTGTTTTATTTTGACGATGAATAATCACATTGTAAAAAGTGAATGTTTCAATTAAAATGAAAAAAGTTGTAATAAAACCAAAAGCTAATCAACGATAAATAACATATACTTGCGTTTGATATGTTGCTTCTTTTGATAATCACATTATCAAAATAACATAGCAACTCACTGCAAACATAATGTATACCACTTGTTGGATTGCTATATCTACCCCTAGTTTAGTTTTGGGATTATTGCGTCGATAAACACACCATGAAGCAAATAATCCAGCGATCAACCCTAAGATTGGTTCTTGAATAGCATACATTCAATATCATAGCCCACCTGGGAATATCAAATAAACTAAAGTATCACTAACCGCTCCACACATGAATCCGTAAATTGGCCCAAAATATCAACCAATCAACATAACGGGAACATAAGAAAATGAAAAATTAAGCACAAACCCTGGAATTGGAATAGCAATCATTTGTAACACGATTCGCAAAGCAAACATTAAAGCTAAAATGAACATTAATTTAGTCGAACGAAAAACTCGCAATGGATAAAGTGGCAAAAAAAACTTAATAAAGTTTTTACGTCTACGTTGCTTGTGATCCGACATAATCATATGATAAATTCCCTTTAATTATTTATTATCCGCTTGGTGGAGTAGGTGGTGGTGTTTTTGTTGATTCTTCAACATATTGACGCATAAGCTCATTTAAACGTTCAGTATCAATTTTTGGCCCTTTGATTGAACCAAAAGCAATACCAATGATTAATAAAACAGCGCTTAAAATTAAAAATACATACCCAATAAATCATGCTCACAATCCGAATGATTGCACAGTTGTACCAAAAGGCGATACTCAAGGCACATTAGTAGAATTAAAAATGGATAAATCACCACTCATTCCACCAAAAATCAATAAAAAACCAAATAATATACCAAGCATTAAATATAGTTGCCAACTAAAAGCATACAAACGATTTTCATTTTTTTCATTTTTAATTAATGGCGCTCCAGTACGATAAGAAATAAAAATGGCAATAAAAGTTAAAAAGAAATATGGAATGGCAGTCAATGCGTTGGTATTTGTTTCTTTTATCCCATTAGCACAAATCATTCCAATCCCTACAAATAGAGCAGCTAAACCAAACAATAATAATAAACTAGATACAATTCATTTTAGTAAAGGAATGTATTTAGGTTTAGTTTTAAATAAATATACTTTCCCTTGCATTGACTCTTGTTGAATTCTGGCGTTTGCCATTGCCGTATACATTGGGTTTTGGTCTGGTGGCAAATTGTTTGCAACACCTGGCATTACGAAGGGGAAAGGATTGTTAGCGGTTGTTTGTTTCGGAGCAGCTTCACCAACAGTTGGAACGGTGATTTTTGCATCTTTGCCTTCAGCTAAAGCAGCTAGATCCACTTTAAATATGTTACGAATATAAACATTCAAATAATTAATATCATCAATTAATATTTCGTCATCTTCATATTTAATATTATGATCAATTACAAAATGTTTATTAGTTAATTGATTATAAGTAACAAGCAATTTATCTGATTTTAAGATTTTGTTTTTATGTTTTCTTTCAAGATAAGCCAAAATATTTAATTGTTTTTCAATAATGGATTGTAAATTACCTTGGTTTAAAGCACTCTTCAACGAAAGAGCGTTAAAAATAGTTGCAAGGTTTTTAGCAATTTTAAGTTGTTCTTTTTTAAGATCGATAGACATATGAATTATTTGCTTAGCATTAATTTTAACCCTAAATATGGATTAATTAAACTATGTTTAATATTATAGTCTAATGATGCTAGTTCATTAATTGTTAAGTTCAATTTGTCTATTGTAATTTTATTTAAAATATCGTAGTTAGCAAATTGCATAAATTTAGTAATCTTTAATTGACTTTCAATCTCCGTTTGCGAATAATGTTGCATCATAGCTTGTTTCAATAATTTTAAGTTAAATAATTGTGATGACATAACTTGAATCAATTCAATAGGTTGATATTTTAATACAATAAGATTATCATAAAGTTTGATCAATGATTTTTTGTCGTTAATTAGTAAATACTTGATAAGTTTAAAAATATTTAATTCAGTTGAATCATTGATAGCATTGTCCAACATGTTTTTGGTGATAATTTTATTTTGGCTAATTAAAATTAATTTATTTATTTCGTTTTCCATCATAAAAGGATCGTTACTTGTAAGATTTTCAAATTCTTGTTGAGTAGCGTTGCTATCAAAACGGACATTTTGTGATTTCAATAAATTATTAATAAGTGCTTGTTTACTGGCGTTATTAAATTTAGAAATTTTTTTAATATCAACGCCTTTTGCATATTTGTTAAAAGAATCTTTCTTTCCAATAACAATAAGATAGAGTTCATTAGATGCATGCATCAATTTTTGAGTCAATTCCATATCTTGAATTTCGCTATTTATTAAAAAGGTTGCATTATGAATAACAAATACTTGTTCGTTATTGAACAAATCAATTTGGTAAACACAATCAATTATTTGTTGATGATTATTGTCAAAATAAATGTGTTGAATGGGAACAAAAGCATAATATTGCACTAGCTTATGTAACTCATAAGCCATACTATTTTTATCTTCGCCATAAAAAATGTGCACCATAGATATTATCTAATTATCTCTTGAATTTCTTTGCGACTATGGGTACGTTTATTTTCTACTATTTTGCCAACAGTCAAAATAGTGTTTAACACAAATGGGATTATATTTCCCATTCAAGTGGGGGCACTATTTCAAAAAGTCAGTGATGCTTCATTTTCAATCGATATACCCAACGCATATACCACAAATGCCACATTTGCTATAGTAAAAACAAATTGTACTTTTATTACAATGTGTTTAAAACTATGTCCTTTTATTACTTTAATTAGGTTAAAAATAGCAGCTAAAGTTAATGAAATAGCCCCAATAAAACCAATTCCTATAAATATTCATAATGTATGATTAAATGTCATTGTGTTCATAAATTCCTTAATTAGTTTTATAAGATTTTAACATTCTTATTGTCAAATAAGACACAATAAAATAACCGCATTGTATTAATGGAGACCAATTAGGCACACGAATGATAATATTAGTGAATCAACTTGCATTAATAACGAAGTTTACAGCTATCACAATCGCATGTTGTATAACGACAATTCATACTAATCAAAACGTTAATAAAAAATAAATAAAAATAAAAGCAAAAACATAACTAAAAATAAAGGAATTGAAAACCGCTCATAAACTTATTTGATTTTGCATATAAATTATGAATGGTAGGCTTATTAAAGTAGCTGCTATGTTAATTAACAATTTTTCAAGTAGCATATTACTAATTTTTAAACGATATACCAATAAAATTACTGTTGTACACAAATAGCTCATACAAAACCCAATGTTGAACATACATGTTGTGTCTCACATGATAGAAAATAAACCCGCAACTGCTAATACATCAATTTTGTTTTTTAATCTTTTTTTGAAAATAAACGAAATTAAAAACATTAATAATACCCTAGTAACACTGACTGCAAAACTTAATAAATAGCAATAAAATGTGATTATTATGATATTGACAATATTAGCTAAAATTGGTCATTTACGTAAAGCAAAACTAACTAATCGTTTGAGAATACTAATGTGAAAACCACTTACCACAATTAAATAAACGATTGATAAATTAATCATGTGATAATAAATAACTTTACCATTTTGATCTTTGAGGTTGAAAAGAATTAAATTGATAAAACTACCAGTTGTTTGATCGTAATTATTTGTTACAAAATTTTGAATATGCTTTCTTATAGAAAAACGAAAAAAGTAATCAATCCAATTAGACAAACATTGTCATAAATTGAAATCATGCGAAAATGAATTTAAAATAAGCATTAAAATTATGATTGATAAATAAATAAATAGCGTTTTTCATTTTATTTGAACGCTCATCAAATAAAGGAAAGGAATTACTAATAATAAAAAATATCAATAGTTGACATAAATAGCAAACATTAATATTGCAATTGACATAAACGGGATAATCAAATGATAATTTTTAAATCTATTACTATTTAACATTTAGTAGAAGTCCTTACTATAGTAATAGACAAAAAAATTATTTTTTGCTTAGTAAATTTTTATAAATAGTTAAATTTTTTTGATATTGTGTTTGATATTGGTGATATTTTTCTTGTTCTTGCAGTATTTTATTTTTAGGAGCTTTTTGCAGAAATTGTTTGTTCCCCAAAATTTTTTGAGAACGTTGTATTTCATTTTCTAAACGATCCAATTCGCTTTTAACTTTTTCTAATTGGATATTCGCATCAATAAAATTATCAATATACTCAACCATTTGTTTACCTATAACGACTACATTGGCAGTCTTATTAATTCGTTTGTTGCTGATTTTATCGATTTTAATATTAAAAAGTTGTAGCACATCATTAATTTCGTGCAAAACAACATGATCGTTTGTAATTAAATTAACTACAATCTGATTCGTTTGCTTGATAGCATATTTAATTCTCAATTCACGAATAAAATCATAAATATTATTGAAAGTTTGCATTAAAACTTTAATATATTTGTCATTTTTTAAATCAATAATCTTTGGTCAAGTTTCTAACATGATCGATATATGTTCTTTATATAAACTACGATAGAGAAAATCAGATACAAAAGGCGCAAAGGGATGCAACATAATCAAAATCTGCTTAAATATCAATCTTGCTACATAAATAGTCTCATCGTATGATTGTTTTTGTTTTAACAGCGGTTTAATAAATTCTAAATAATGATTACAAAAATCTTGCCAAATAAAATTTTCCAAATATTTATGGGCCATTACAAAATTATATTTATCCATGTTAATCGTTAATTGTCTAATAGTGTCGTTGAAACGTTGGATGATTCATCGATTAATTAGATTAAATTTGGTGGTATTTTTTGCATATCCAGTATTAAATTGTTTTAAAAAGGAATGCGCGTTTCATAATTTATTGATGAAGGATCAACGATATTTAATTTTTTCTTCGGAATATTTTAAATCTTCTCCTACTGTTACAGTTGAAACTAAAAACATTCGTAAAGCATCTGCACCATACTCATCGATTACTTTCATAGGATCTATCCCATTATTTAAAGATTTCGACATTTTTCGATTTGATTCATCACGTACTAACCCGTGAAAAAAAATATTTTTCAAAGGTATTTGACGAGAAATATAACCGCATTGAAAAAACATACGTGCTATTCAAAAGAATAAAATGTCATAGCCAGTGACTAACATATCAATTGGATAAAAGTCTTCTAAGCCATGTTGAGAAGTTAGAGCAATTGGTCATAAACCAGAGCTAAACCATGTATCCAATACATCTTTATCCTGTATTCAACCATCCCCATTTTTGGGAGGCTGACCAACAATTATTTTATCATCTTTGTATCAAACTGGTACACGATGTCCCCATAATAATTGACGAGTTATACATCAATCTTGTACATTAATCAATCATTTATCCATTGTATTTTTAAAACGAGGTGGAATAAAACGAGGCTTTTGTTTAGCAATCATTTGTATTGTTTGTTTTGCTAATGGTAACATTTTGATAAATCATTGTTTGGATAATAATGGTTCTACAATTTCACCGCTACGCTCGCTATATCCAATTTCATTTTTATGTTCTTCAATTTTGACAATTAGATTATTTTCTTGCATTTCTTTTACAATTGCATCACGTGCAATCAAACGATCAACTCCAATATATGTATTATTGGTAGAACGAGCTTTTTCATTTAAGGTACCGTCTTCATTCATGACAGAATAATAATTTTTAATATTATGTTTGATTGCTAGCTGGTAATCATTAAAATCATGAGCTGGTGTACATTTCATGGCTCCTGTTCCAAATTTCATTTCAACATAATTATCACCATACACCTTCAGCGGTTGATTATTAATGGGATTGATTACAGTTTTATTAATATACTTGCGATAACGTTTATCTTTTGGGTTAACAAAAACCGCTACATCAACAAACATTGTTTCTGGTCGTGTAGTAGCGACTTCAATAAATTCTCGTGAATTCTCCACCATATATTTGAAATAATATAGTTTGGTGATATTTTCACGGTGCACTACTTCAATATCACTAATAGCAGTTTTGAGAGAAACATCTCAATTAACTAGTTTAAAATCACGATAAATTAATTGTTGTTCATATAAATCTTTAAAAGTTTTAATCACTAATTTAGAAACATGTTCATCTAACGAATAAACTTCATTCTTATAGGATAGCGCAAATCCTAATTTAGCCCATTGTTTATGAATATAATCTGCTTGTTGTTTCGCTCATTCCGATAATTGCTGGAGAAATTGTTCATCGCTTAAAGTATTACGATCGGTTCCGTTCTCTTTCAATATTTTTTCAAATTTAGTTTGTGTAGCAATTCCGGCATGATCGGTTCCAGGAATTCAAATCGTACGATAACCTTGTAATTTTTTATAACGAATGATAGTGTCTTGTAAGGCACCGTCTCATGCATGACCTAAATGAAGACGCCCAGTAATGTTCGGCGGTGGCAAAATAATAGCGTAATTTTTGCGTTTATTGTTTTTGGAAATCGGTTCAAAAAAAAGATGTTTTTTTCAAAAATCATACAAATCCTGTTCTACGAATTTGTGATCATAAATAGGAACTTTTGGCATGTCATATATTATACTTAATTGAAAATTAATAAAAAGTTATTCTCCCGCAAGTATGGTACGACAACTTGCTTAACTCATAACAAATTATTGTGTGAAACATAACGCAAACAATCATTCAAAATGATTAACTTATTCTTAACTAACATAACGCCTAAAATATTTATTAATGTTTGTTCATAAATGTTCAAAGCATTAACTGAAGTCAAATTAATATTAAACTTTCGAATTGTTTGTAAGAAAATTTTATTTTGTTGATCAAAATGTTGATAAATTCAACTACGTTCAATTTTCGAATCATAGTTAATAACAAATAATTTGCCCAAATAACTTTGTAAGTCAAAATTAGTGATTTGTACATCATTGATTAATAAATTTTGAGTATTTTCTTCTAATACCAAACTATTCATTAATTGTGTTTGGTAAGCATATGTTTTACCTGACAATAATTTTTTGCCATTAAAAGCAACTGTTTTAATATTGTCCAAAATTGTTTTCCCTTTATCATCGTAATTACCCAACGTAATAAAATTTTTATAAATTTCACTCATTTGTGTATATTCAATTCGTTTGGTAACAAACTCGCATATACCATTGAAACCACCGCTCATCATACTTATCAAACTAATCAAAAAAGTGAGTTGACCGATATTAATATTTTGATATTCCACAATTAGATAACAACCAATCATAATCAAGATTAGGTAAATGAAATTGTGCGTTATGCCTTCAAAAAAATTAAATCCACTATTAAATTTTGCTTGCATTAAATAAATTCTTTGAAATTCTACATAATTATGTTCAAGTTGCTGATTTAATTCTTTTTGCAAAATACTATTATGCTGTGTTTTGAAATAATCAATGTATCGATGACTAATTGAATTATTAATCCGTTGGTTTTCCAAACCAACTTTAGTCATATGTTTACGATAATAGTACTGAATTGCATTGAAAACAATGGCAAAAATGATAGAAACAAAAACAACTAATAAAAACCAAGGATTAATCAATGTAACAATTCCCACAATTACAATAACCAAAACGCAATTTGAGCATAACATTGATACTTCCATTACAATAAAAACAGTAATAGATTGCATTGCTGTGTCTACTAAATAAAAATAATTACTATCTACTTTATTAAAAAATGTGCGGTTTTTATTGTTCAATGCATGGATTAACTGTCGACATAAAAAGTGAAAATTAATTTTAAAATGTTTAGCGCTATACAAAGTTAAAAGATAATGCATTAATCCTTCTAATAAAAAAAATATCCCAAAAATTAACATAATGGTTATGCCATTTGTAATAGATTTATTAACAATCGCGTGGTTAATCATGATATTAAAGTAGTCAGCCGTTACAGCTCCTAACAAAATGATTACAATTTGCATGAATAAACTAATTAACAAATATTTCCAATCTAAACTATTTCATAAATCTAATTTAGGTAAATGTTCAATGTTAATTTTGGCGTTGTTTTTACTTACTAACATTACAATGCCTACAAAGTTTTCACTAAAATTATTCAAACTAGTTTGGTATTTACCATTAGCTGAGTCATAAACATCAATTACATTTTTATATTTTTGAATAATTACGTAATGTAATCCACTACCTTTTTTAATAGGACAAACCATATATTCATTGTTTTTTAAATTATTGAATTCATTCCACGTTAATTGAAATGTTTCTACAAAAATACCATATTGTTGAGCGAGATATTCAAAATTAAAAATAGATAAACCTTCTTCTGTAATGTGAGCATCTTGCAAAATATTCAATTTATTAGACTTGTGGTAGAAGTGTCGTACTAGACTATTTATAACGCATACACCACACTCATTAGGATTAGTTTGATTTGTTACTTCCATACTATAGTAATAGACAAAAAAAGAAAAAATGACTACTTTTTTAGAAAAACATTTGATTCTTTTGATTTGTTACATAAAAAAAATAATAAGGCAATAAATTTCTTATACAACTTTCTTAGTTGTAGCAAAATCAATCTTTGCAAATTGTGATAACTTTTTTACGCCACCATCTCGATAGATTGTGCGTGCCTGTTCTATGATTTTTGGATTGGATGCACCGAGTAATAACGATATGTGTACCCGCTTAGAAAGCACAACAATCTGTTTTAAAAAAAATATTCGAGCGATAATACTAGCAGCAGCCACAGCAAGGTACTTATTTTCGGCTTTTGTTTCAAATTTAGTAATTTCATATGGGGTAATACTAATTTTCTCAAAATAAGCATAATATGCATTTCTAGCAACAAATTGATCCATTACCACATTGGCAGTTTTACCTAAGTTTAATCGCTTAGTGAGTTTTTTAATTGTTAAATCATGTAAATAAGACTTAACAATGTGTGTATTTTTAAATCTTTTAACCAGTTGATTATATTCATGCGGCAAGAGAATGCCACACTCATATTCACATACCGTATGCAGTTTTGGAAATATATGAACCATTTGTGCATCATTTAATTTTTTAGAATCACATACACCAATTTGATTAAGTTTATTCTCATTAGATTTCTTAAGATATACAGCGCATGTCACTAATCCACCAAAATAATCGCCTACCCCAACCTCATCGCAACCAATATAATCAGTAATCTTGACATTAGTATGATTATTTGGTGTGGTTTTTTTCTGGTTTATTAGTTTTTCATAAAAATTTTTAGCACCTTGCCCTTGAACCAATATTTTTTTAGAAGTAAAAATGCTAATTGTAAGATTATTTACTTTGTAAAAATAAAGCAAATATGGGTTATCGGGTTTAACAACTTGATATTGTTTCAAAAGATAATGTATTTTATCTATTTCATTGCTTTTTAAAATAGTAGTAAAATTTTGCATACTATAATTGTAGAATAAAATATGTCTAATAAATTAGAAGTAATGATGAACGAAATACTTCATAAAAAATTCAGCAAACGAATTCATTCAGGTTACGACCCAGAAGACGTTGATAAATTCTATGATTATATTATTACTTATTTGAAGGAAGTTGACTCCAATTGTAATCGTCTTTATGAAGAGTTAAAGAAATGCCAATTAGAGAACCAAGATCTCAAAAAACAATTAGAACAAAAAAATAATAGCATCAACACTTTAAATAATGAAATTAACTATTTGCGTAAAGAAGGATATGATAATCAACGACAGTCTAACGAGATGCGTCATTTGCGTGAAGAAATTATCAAACTGAAACAAAATACGAAAAAATAAACTAGACAGTCCTAAGACAAAGATCGGACTATTTTGAGACAAACTTCGGACAGTTTTGTTATTTTTATAACTCATAATCGACTATCTAATAAAATTTTGGGAGGTAAAATGAATTTTATTGCAATTATCGGTATCGTTGATAAATTAAGTAAATCAACAACAAATAACAATCATACACTACGCATTAAAGTAGAAAAATCAGCTTTTAATCACACAGATGAAGAATGGTATGATATTGTGAATGTCAATTTAGACAAGGAAATTTTTCAAACCGAAATGAATTCCATATCAAAAGGTTGCATTATTGGGGTAAAAGGTCGTGCACAATGAATCAATAAACAAATGCGATTGATCGGTGAAAAAGTACAAATATTTTAATCCATTTGTTAAAAACATTGTGTACTAATATAGTTAGAAATAGAGTGTAAATCTTATAATTTTAACATGCATCCGTAGCTCAGTTGGATAGAGCACAAGTTTCCTAAACCTGGGGTCAGGAGTTCGAATCTCTTCGGGTGCGCCAAATAATAAGTACTACTTAACGATAGCTTTTATTTTATCCACAACCGCTTCTACATGTTTTTGGTCAACAGATGTGCCACTAACAACTGATAAATTTTTAACGTCTTTAAAAATACTTGCTTTTATTTCTTCAAGATTAGTAATTAAATGAGCTTTGATTTTATAGTATTTTGCTAGGTTAAGTAACTGATTAACATTGTTAGAACGTGGATCACCAACTACAATTAACAAATCAGTATGTTGTAACTCACGGATGTTATCATAACGAATATGCATAGCTTTACAAGTAGTGTTGATGTAATGTAAAGCTCCGTTAGTAGCTAATAAAATGTTTTTAATTTGTTCAACTAAGGTTTTAGGAAAAGTGCTTTGATTTACTAAAGCATACTTTTTGTTATGTTCTCATTTTATTTTTTGGGCATCAGAAATAGTCTCAATTAATTGAATATGAGGATTAAATGATAAAATTGTTTTAGTTTCAGGATGATGCTGTTTACCATAATAAATAATTCGATATCCTTGTTTAATTAAACGTTTAATTAGCAAAAAATTATCTTGTAAATGGGAACAAGTTAAATCATAATATTGTTTAAAATGAGTGTTAGCATATTCAGTTGCTTCTTGCGGTGTTCCATGAGCGGATAAAACAATAATTGCCTGCGGATCTTTAATTCTAGTTAATAACTCCAGCCTTGATTTATGTGAATCATCAAGAATGATGACATTCCTATCCTTGATAATTTGCATTAATAACTTGTTGTGTGTCAATCAACCAACTAAATAAATTTTTTGTTCTTTATGTTTAGCAATAATTTTTTGCAGAGATTTGATTGCATCTCCTACACCAGTGCATCAGCCAATGGGTTTTAGTACATTAATTTTCATAATTAATAAATCAACTCCAATTCATGAAGATCAAATATTTTAAAGAGGTATTTTCAAGGAAACATTTTCATCTTCATAACAATTTTAGCATAATGAGAGTGATAAGCTTGAATAACATTATTGTACTCTTGTTCAGACCACGATAACACACGATTGTATTCTAAAGCCATTTGATGGTTGTAATTAACATTGGAATTCATTAATTGCAACACTCCTTCAATTTCTAATTCAATATTATTAAAAGTGTATGGATTAATATGTTGTTCAATTATACTAACGGATAATTCATCTACAATCTTAGGCATAATTTTATGATATTTCAAATAAAGTATCGCAATAAAATTTTGACGATATCGCACAATTTTTAAAAGATTGTGTCGCAATAAAGCCAAACTTTCAATCGTTTGTTGTACTAATATTTCGTAACGACGACGACGAAATATAGGGTAAATCAACATGCAACTTAAAAAGAAAAGAAATTTTTCATGATGATATCCATTAATTCGTCAAAGATTATATTTTCGAGTCATTTAGATAGTAAGCTAAATCCTTATTTAAATAATTCTAACATATTTGTATGATAAGTCCTCTAAACATGCATAACCATTTAGTAAGAGTAATATTAATGGATTAACTTCATCATATAGTGATTATTGTTAAATTGAACGCACCATTGAAAATCTTTACTTTAAATTTACAGTTTTGCTATTGTAAATTTTGTTAGCGAGTAAATTAACTACATTTTATGTCACTATTTTTTTAACTCATTATTGGCATCTTTGGATTGTATGTTAACTTACAACCATACTACATATAATTAGGGAAATTATGGATTACAAAAATACATTAAATATTCTTAAAACTGATTTTGAAATGAAAGCAAATCTTAATCAGAAAGAACCTATCTTACAAAAATGATGAATTGATCAGGCAATTTACCAGGAATTATTAAAAAAAAATAAAAATGGTAAATTATGAACATTACACGATGGTCCACCGTATGCTAATGGTAATATCCATGTTGGCCATGCTCTCAATAAAATTATTAAAGACTTTATTGTACGATACCGTAATATGCATGGTTATTATTCTAATTATGTTGCTGGCTGAGACACCCACGGGTTGCCGATTGAACATGCCCTATTAACATCAGGTCAAAATCGTGATCCAAAAATGACATTAGTACAAAAGCGCAATAATTGCCGCGACTTTGCCGCCAAATTTATTGAATTACAAAAACATCAGTTTACTAGGTTAGGTTTATTAACTGATTTCAAACAAATTTATTGCACTTATGATAATGAGTACGAAAATCGTCAACTCCAATTATTGCTTTCGGCTTTTAAACAAGCATTAATTTATCGTGATTTAAAACCAGTCTATTGATCTTGGTCTAGTCAATCGGCATTAGCAGATGCTGAAGTTGAATATCATGATGTAAAATCACCTAGTGTCTATATAACTTTTAAAATATTTGATGGGAAAAATATTTTGGAAAAAGATGACCAAATTATCATTTGAACTACTACGCCATGAACAATTCCTAGTAATTTAGCCATTGCTATTAATCCTAAATTTACTTACGTAAAAGTTCAAGTCGTTAATAATTATTACGTTGTTTCTAAAGAACGTTTGTTAAGCATTAAAGAAATTCTAGGTTGAAAATCTTATAAGGTGATAAAAGAAATTAAAGGTGAATTGTTAGAAAACATCATTTATCAACATCCACTTTATGCAAGAACTTCGCCCATTATTTTAGCAACCTATGTTTCTGACGAAGATGGTACTGGTTTAGTACACAACGCACCAGACTTTGGTGAAGATGACTATTTAGCTTGCAAAAAATATGGTATTAGTCCGTTTTCACCAATTGACAATTACGGTAAATTTACCAATGCAATCCATGATTCAGATTTAATCGGTTTGTTCTATGATGATACTAATAAAATAATTGCTGAAAAGTTGACAAAAGTTAATGCTTTACTCAAATTAAGTTTTGTTACTCATAGTGTAGCACATGATTGGCGAACTAAAAAACCCGTTATATATCGTGCAACCAAACAATGATTTATTGATATTAAAAAAATCCAACCTCAAATTTCTAAAGTGCTTAAAGATGTCAAATTTAACAATGAACAAAATCGACAACACATTGAAGATATGATGAAAAATCGTGTTGAATGATGCATCAGTCGTCAACGCGTATGAGGTGTACCCATCCCCATAATCTTTAATGAGAACGATGAACCGATTATGGATTTTAATTTAATTGAAAATATTATTAATATCCTTCACAATGAAGGAACTAATGTATGATTTGAAAAACCAGTAGAGTATTTTTTAACAAAAGAATACCATAATAGAAAAAAATATCGTAAAGAAACCGATATTATGGATGTATGATTTGACTCAGGTACTTCATTTACTCTATTGACATCTAATAATCATCTCAATTGTCCTGCTGATTTATATTTTGAAGGAAATGATCAATATCGTGGATGGTTCAATTCTTCCCTAATTAATGGTGTCATTGCCAATAACCAAGCTCCATACAAAATGTTATTAAGTCATGGAATGGTATTGGATGAACAAGGACGCAAAATGTCCAAATCTATTGGTAATGTAATAGACCCATTGATGGTTTGTGATAAATATGGAGCAGATATTTTAAGAATTTGAACAGCTAATGTAAATTACGAGGAAGATGTGCGTATATCAAATAATATTTTGAATCAAACTGCTGAAATTTATCGTCGTATTCGTAATACTTTGTTTCGTTTTTGTCTTGCTAATATTAGCGATTTTGACTATTCAAAAAATAAAAATATTGCTTTTGATGAAGTTGATGATTTTATCATGTGACAATTACATCAAAACATCAATAAAATTAATGAATATTATGAAAGATATCAATTCAATAATATTATTAAAATTATTAATAATCATGTCATTGAATTATCATCATGATATTTTGATTTGATTAAAGACACACTATATTGTGAAAGTAAAAATGACCCGCAACGAAGACGCATACAAACAGTTCTATTTACTATTTTAAAATCATACTTGATTGTGCTAACTCCCATCATTCCCCATACTTGCGAAGAAGTTTATCGTTTTATTAAAATACCACAAAAACAATTATCAGTTTGTCTAGAAGATTGGATTAGTGACATATCTTTTAAACACAACTCTGTCAACCCCCAGAAATGACAATATTTTAACGATATTAAAAATATAGTTTATGCTGAATTAGAAGTGTTAAGAAATCGTAAAGAAATCAACAAAAATAACCAAGCTAGTATAGAGCTATCTTTTAGTAATAATTTTGTTTTCAATGAACAAACATTAGCAAAATATTTAAATGTAGCTAGAGTTAAATTCAATGATCAAAATTCTCAAAAAATATTAGTAAAAGCTTACGACGCTAAACTACCGCGTTGCGAGCGATGTTGAAACCATTACGAACCTCAAAAAATGTATGATGAACATATTTGTCAACGTTGCCATAAAGTAATTACCAATAATTAATTATTGAATAGTTATAATCTAAATTCATTTTATGGTTTTATGAACATATTTTCGTTTTTTAGCCACAACTTTACTGAAGAAAAAAAGTATTTGAATTTTTAGTTTTTTATATGTATTTTTTTCTTTCTTAATATTGATAGTAGTGCCCTTGATAACCGGTAATAGTCCATGACAATTTTGACATAACATCGCAATGAGCCCACAAACTCTATTAGCATATGTGATGGTTATTTTTGGCGCAATTATTTCTATCGCCATCTTTAAAGATTATCGAGATGACGGAACCGAACTAATTTTAGTGACCAAACCTATCAATCGAACCAAAACCACCATAGCTAAATTCATGCTTTTTTTTTCTTTTAGTTTTGCTTTCGCTTTAATTACACTAATTAATGCCCCCATAACTTTTATTTTTAAAGATGTTACTGCCGCGCAAGTTAGTGGTTTGACATTATCATTATTGTTCTCCAATTTCACAATTCTAATAACATATGGAATGTTAGCCACTTTTGTTTCGTTGTTTGCCAATAAAATTTGAACCATCCTAGGCAATGTTATTGTCGTTGTTTTATTATCAATAATCTCAACAGTTAATGCTTTAGTAATTAAAACACCAGCTGCCCTAGCAAAAAAAGATGGTTATGCTATTGTTAGTGTTCAATATTTAAGTAATGATGAAAAATTTCGTTCATTTGCTGCTTTAACTCCAACCATCGAGATGGGAGAAGATATGCTTCCAACAATTAGTTTTACAACCATTGAACAAGAAAAAGCAAAATGAAACGAATACATGAATAGTTCTGTTAATGGTATATTTAATTTTTTTGATTTTTCTGGTCAGCTTACTTTACTCAACAACATGGGCGCACTTCAAGATGAGCTAACTAAATATGTCAGTCAAACATTTGGTGGAAATCGTTTTTACGATTATTATTTACAAAATCATATTTTAGAAGAAAATGATAATGCACTTCCGTCATATTTTGTTCAAATGCCCAACTCTTTTAGTTCCATTGGTAAATTTGATCCATCGGAAGAAGGAACATTAGAAAAAATAATTGAACGCTATTTTACTTTAATGTCCGATCAATCGATCGTTATGCTTGGCTCATCGCAAGTTGATACTTCCTCGTTACTTTCGTCTATTATTCCAAAGAATTTTTATGTCGCAAAAGGAAATAACGGTTGAAGTGGCACAAACAAAAACATCATTAATTATGAATATGATGATTTAAAACCTAATGATTCCCAAAAAGAAGTTTTTGATAAAATTCTTAATGCAATCTGGGAGGGTGATTATTCTGATGGGGTAACGTCGCACAATAAACTATATGACTTTGGCGGTGATTTACAATTAATAACCCAATATTTAAATAATCCAACAGTAGATTTAAATAACGATGGTAGTGATGTGCTTTTTAACATATGAAATCCAAATTTTACACATGACGAAGATATTCTACTTGATGGACAGTCAAGTTTCATTAATGTTCTGGATAAAGATTCACTTAAAAAATGTAACGGGACAAATGCTGTACCAAATTTCATCCATGCATGTCTGGTTGGTGCTAATAAAGGATTGACTGAATTAAATGGCGACATAACAACTAATGGCAAATATAAAAATAAATTCTGAGATTGTTCATTAACATCATCTAAAGCTAGCGAAGGTTTAATGAAAACAATGGCAATGTTCAAATTATATGTTTTTAAAGAGTTAACAAAGTTTATTGAAAATAAAAATTTATACAAATATGCTAACGATACTAAACTCGAGCTGTATGGATATAATTTTAATTCCCAACCGATTTTACCTTTAATGCCTGATGATGGTAAATACCCTATTGGTTATTCGTATGATTCAATTGATTTGGTCATTTTATCCACTATTGCCCCTACAGCTAATTATGATTTAAAGGAAAATTATGGATTTGATTGACCACCAAATATAGGGTGGGCCAACGGTATAACAACATCTTCATATTTCACGGACCCTGATGTATTAAGAGCAAGAGTTTTACTTGAATGAGCAACCGCTACACAAGAATATGGATATAGCAATGCCGTAGATTCTGGTTTAGTGGATGATGGCGATCCTATTGTTGCTTTTGATCGCGATAAAAATTACAATGTGAATTTATTAACTACTTCTACCAATTTTCCTTTAATTTATGAATGTTTGGGTGCCACATATACAACCCATTCCAAAATGGAGTCATGACAAATTATATTATTGTGAGTATTAATCGCTTCAGTTCTCACGTCTTTATCGTTTACGATTTATATAAGAGCGGATTTTAAATAAAACAAAGTATGAAAAAAATATTAAATAAAACTCAAATTCAAAAATCCAAACGTCCTTTTTTTATTACGCATAAATATGATGAACGAGACATTGTATCTTATCAAACTTTAAAACCAGCCCCAATTCTTTATGTTAAAAATTTAACAAAAAAATATTTTGGTAAGAAAAAGCCTGCGATTAATAACATTAGTTTTAATGTGTTTCCAGGTGAGTTTCATGCATTCATTGGAGCAAATGGAGCAGGGAAAACTACGACAATCAAATGTTTAATTGGAGCATATGCAAATTGGAATGGTACTGTTTTAATCAACGGGCATAAAAATAATAAAGAAATCGCCAAAAAAAAATTAGGATATATCCCTGAAAGTGCTCGTTTTCCCGAAAAATTATCAGCAATAAAATATTTACAATGAATGACAATGCTTTCTGGTTTAACTCATAAACAAGCAAAACATTATGCTATTAATAAACTTAAATCACTCAAAATGTGAAGTCTGCGTAATAAATCACCTAATAATTTTTCTAGCGGTCAGAAAAAAAAGATATTATTAGCTCAAGCATTAATTCATAATCCTGAAATAATCATCATGGATGAGCCAGTTGCTAACTTGGATCCCAAAGCTAGAATTGAATTTTTTAATTTATTAATGGCACTAAGAAAAAAAGGTAAGGCTATTTTCATTTCATCTCATGTTTTAGCAGAACTTGACCTTTATGCCGACTCCGTTACTATATTAGATGGTGGTCAAATTATTTATGATGGTGATAAAAAAAGTTTAATGCAAAAATTTTCTAGTCATCAATATGAAATCATTACTGAAAACAATAATCTTGCCAAACAATATTTGCATAAACATCACATTTCCTATTCGTTGTCTGAAGATGAAGAAGGATTTGTTGTTGACTTTAAAGAAAAAACAACTATTAATAATTTCCAGAAATACCTTTTAAAGCATAACACTACTTTTATTAAATTTACCAAACTAAATCCAACACTTGATAATGTCTATAATAAGTTAATTATTAAAGGTTCGGTAGATACACAGGAAGGTTAGATGCTTAATTACTTTCGTTACATACAAAATAGCGTATTTAAGCACAAAACCATTTGAGTTTCGGTTGGTTTATATTGAATATACTTGTTTTTGATTTTAGTCTTAGTTCCATTTATTGTTAACTTATCACCAACATCGTTGTGAAACAACACAATATTTGATTTACAAAGTTTTTCAATATTAATTCTTGCTATTGTTTGTGCTATCGTAGTTGTAGTTATTTTCCGTGAAGGTCGTGACGATGGTTCAGAATTAATCATTATGTCTAAATCAATTTCTCGTTGAAAAATAATTTTGGCTAAATTTATTTGCTTCTTATTGAATATCTTCTTGATGACTATTTTATCTATGCTAATAATGTTGGGTGTTCTATTTTTCGGTAAATACAATGCCATTAGTAACCCCAACGGTGTAAATTATCATGATGTTTTCACCATGGAAATGGGTTTATTTTTGGGTACAATAATTATTGCTTTATTTTTTGGAGCAATTGCTATATTAATTAGTACAATTGCAACTAAAGTTATTATCATAATTTCCACAGTTGGTGTAGGGATTGTTTTTAATGTTATTTACATGTTGGTACCAATTCTAAGCATTACCCCCAGCCAATACATTCTTGATAAATATTCAGTTGGTTTAATTAGTAATAGATATATAGGATTAGATGGCCAAATGCATGATATTGTGGCAAGCGATCATGTACGTTATACTAGTGATGATCACGATGATCCTAATACAAATTGAAATACATTGCGATATATAAATGATGGTAATACCCATGCTACTGGTGCAATTATTTCATATATTAATGTTGCCCAACAACTTTCTAGTTTATTTCATACCTTTGACATTTCATCTACAGTTGCAAATCATAGTGCTTTTGGTCAGCAATTTAACCGTAAATATCAATTAGTTGAACAAAAAAATATTTTCATGAACCCCACATCAAATTCTCGCCCTTGAATTTCTTGAAAATATGATGAACAAGAAGGGATCCCTATTATTTATTGGAAAATGTATGGGGTAGAATTAGACTTATTAGATATATACGCAATGAGTGGTGCTAATGCTAATTCTTTATTTTACATTAAACCATCAAACCCAAATATTTCAAATATAACCTCTTCAAAATTTTATGGGGTAGAAAATTTTATGAATTTCCCCACAGAGGCTGCATATCAAAAGACAAGAGCATATGTTGATAAATTAGAAACACCAGAATTAAATACCAATGAAGCCCGTGAATGATGAGGATATAACAAAAATGCCGCTACAGATAGTAATCCTTTTGGTACTAAATATATTAAAGAACTAAGAAAGCAATACACTAGGGACTTATTTGAAGATAATGAATCCGATATTTTTTATAACAATCCTAATTTCCCATTACCATACAAAGTGGAACCAAATAATTCTGATTTTAACGATCCAATGAATGTTGATTTTCTAACAATTTATTACATGCTTTTTCAAGATGTTGAACAAGCACTTTGAAATTACATGGATCAAGCGATAGAGCATTTCAGTGATGATGATGGTTTGCCTCCATTTAATGAATGAACTGATAAAGGGCAAATAAATTCAATTGCTCAAAGACTAAACCCAAAAGGTAATTTTGTCAATCAACCATTTTTGCGACATCTATATGAGGCTAATGCATATTTAACGGATAATTTTTATAAAAATGAAAATTTTCTTTTATACAACTTCCCGTCATTTAGCACCAACAAAAATGATACCGATGGTATTTTTGAATATGCTAATCCAAAATATCATATGGCGCAACTTTATCAAGAGTTTCCATCATCAGATGTTTTTAGTAATACATTTGCTTATAAACAAGAACCATATTACAATAGCGATAGTTTAACGATATTTTGGTCGTGTTTTGCTTTGATATTATTTGGAATAACTGCTATGGTTTACGCACGAACCGATATTAAATAATTAATGAGTATATACTAAATCATTTAATTTGATTTTATGAGCATTAATTATCCCAACTTTAAAGACTCAGACATTATGTGTTTTTTTAGTAAGATGCAAAATATTGTCAGGAGAAACATTTGGTATTATTTTAATTACACGATGTTGGATGTCCGTTGCCAATATATCAGTTGATGTATTAAATAAAAATGTATCAAATTTATTCAAATGTTGGATTAAAAAACATAAATTATTGTCAATCTCAGAAAATCCACCAATCTTTTCTAGATAATTATCATGTTTAGTCAATTTAATAATACATATGTTTGTTGGCTTGTGATTAATAGTTAATGGTCTTCTAAAATAAGGTGTTTTACGTGATAAAACATTTGCATATATTTTTTTTAAATATTGAGTTTCATTTTTATTTCAATACATAAAAGTATTATAGGCTTTTAGATATAATTGTTCGGTTAATCATGCAATTATTTGAACGTCAATCGAATGATTTTGAATACTTAAATTATAAATTACGAATTAAATCCATTTTTCGTTCTCGTAATTTATTGATTGTTTCACATAATAAATTCAAAAAAATGTTTGAATTAGGATGAGAAAAACATTATTTACGTTATCGTTTTGAATTATTAAAACATTGAATTAGAAAAAATGAATTCTACAATGAAGAATACATTAATCATTTGAACAAACTTATTCATAAAATGTATCTAAGAAATGAATTAAATGCTTATGAGCAAGAATATATCAAACATTATCGTGCAATTGTGTTTGCTAAAATTCGTAATTTAAAAAGTTTGATTGTTGATTTCCCTCTACAAAAGAATGAAATTGCATATTACAAATATAAAAATACTAGTTTTTATCGGTTAACGGGCCAAAAATTAACACCTATTAAAAGAAACGGTGAATTATACATTACAACTAAAAAAATAATGTTAACCCACAACATGGATGTATTTCCAATAGAATTTGAAAATATTCTCAACTATAAAATTTCTCGTTTTGGTTTAACAATCATAACAAAAGAAAATACATTTATCTTTAAAACCTATGATGATTATTTACCATATGTTTCGCTAGAGCGAATTTTCATTTTGGAAAGAATTAATTTATAGTTATGGTTAGTCACCAACTCCAATTTAAATTGGAACGTATTCCTAAAAAACCCGGAGTGTATTTATGAAAAGATAAATATGGTCAAATAATTTATGTAGGTAAAGCCAAAAATTTATTTAGTCGTACTCATCAATATTTTAATGCTATTCATAACGATAAAAATTTTCTATTAGTCAATCATATTACTGATGTTGATTTTATTGTTGTACAAAACGAAATTGAAGCATTGATTTTAGAAGCAAATTTGATCCAAAAACATCATCCTAAATATAACATTCTTCTCAAAGATGGCTCTGGTTATCCTTATATTTTGTTAACGGATGAAATTCATCCTCGTCTGTTATATACGAGGGACTATAAGAAACTTAAAGGCAAATACTACGGTCCGTTTGCAACGAACAAAAGTAATCGTTACAATACTTACAATTTATTACTAAAGCTATTCCCTCTGCGTAAATGTAGTTTTATTCCTAAAAATAAATGTCTTTATTATGATATCAAGCAATGTTTAGGTCCTTGTATACATAATATCCAACCAAAAATTTATAAACCATTTATCCAACAAATAGATGATTTTTTTAAAGGCAAGCCGAAAAATATTATCGATAATCTTACAAGCGTTGAAAAACAAGCAGCTCATGATTTAAATTTTGAAGAAGCAAAACGTAATTTGGATCTAATTAACCAAATTAAAATTGTTTCCAAAGAAATGTCACTTACTCAAAATGTGAGTTTACATGGTTTGGCCAATGAAGACATTGTAGGCTATTACATTAAATCTAATTTGATGGCAATCGTGATTTTTTCTTATGTTGGTGGTAAACTATTAACTAAACAACAACAGATTATTGAATTCCATCTTAACTACGAAGATGTTCTAATTGAATATTTATTACAATATTACTATCAAACTTACAATCTACCAAAAAAATGCTATATTAATTTGAAATCTACATCATTAATACAATTAAGCCAAGCGATTAAACTTAATTTTATCAAACCAATATCAGGGAAACATAAATCCATTTTGCAAAATGCTGCTCATAATGCTAAGAATTTTATGCAAACTAATTATTTAGTTTATAGAAGGCGTAAAGCACAAACTACCGAGGCATTCAATGAATTAAGAAAAGTATTAAACATAGATAATCTTTCACTTATTCATATATTTGATATTTCTAATTTATTTGGTGACGATAAAGTTGGAGCAATGATAGCATTAGAAGATGGTAATTTCAATAAGAATCTTTATCGACGATTTATTATGAAAGATACAAATAATAATTCTGACTACAGTGCCATGTATGAAGTGATTAAACGACAATATGCAAAAATTATTACAGAACGTTCAATGCTATTGCCCAATTTAATTGTTGTTGATGGTGGTTTAATTCAGATTAACGCTGCTCTCAAAGCATTAGCGGAATTAAACTTACACCAAGTTATTCCAATAATTGGTTTAGCAAAAAATCAACATCATAAAACACACAGCATAGTGTTCCCTAATAAAAAACTAATCATACTAAATCAGCAATCTTCTCTTTATTTATTCTTACTAAACATACAAGAAGAAGTACATCGGTTTGCTATTAATTTTTTTCGTCAAAGATACAAAGACTCTTCTTTTAAATCAATGTTAAACGAAATTCCAGGATTAGGGAATAAATCCATTCAAAAATTACTAAGTCATTACGATAATATTGCAAATATTAAACGAGCAAATATTGATGAATTAAGTCAATATGTGAGAGAAGATATTGCAAAACTAATAAAAGAAAAACTAAAATAATACCATGAAAAAACATATTTTAGTTTTATCAGATAGTCATGGAATTAATGCCTTAATGATCCGTATTATTGAAAAAGAAGCGGTAGATTTAGTCGTCCATGCTGGCGATTATTGCATTTCAATAGATACCATGAAAAGATATTTTCATTATTTTGTAGATGGTAATAATGATTATGATGGGAAAAATATGGAAGTATTTACATATGCCGGTTTTAAATTTCTTTTAATTCATGGAGATCGTTTTTGATCATGAAACGAAAATAAATGATACGATCGTTTACGACAACTAGGTAAAGAAAACCAAGCAGATGTTGTTATTTTTGGACATTCACATAAGGATTTAATTGACACAAGTAAACAACCATATTTATTAAATCCTGGTTCGATAAGCTTACCTCGTAATAATAAGTTACAAAAAAGTTATGCCTTAATTGAAATTGATAACCAAAACATTCACTTCCAAATAAAATATGTTAAAAAATTAAATTAATTTTATTAATTTAAGAAAAATATTTTTTATATAAGCCTAAAAATATGTTAAATTACTAATTGTCAATGTGTAGTTATTGGTTGATTGTTAGATAAGAAGATTAATACACCAATATTAACCGCAATAATTAAACAATGATGAAAGTTTACAAACATCATGATTCAACAAAAACAAAGACTCGCGATCTTTGTTTTTGTTTTTATTTTGGTGTTTTTACAGGATATTTACCGTTAAAACACCCTGTACAAAATTTGTCCTTGTTACCACAACACTGGATTAATTTCTCCAAACTTAAAAAACCTAAATAATCACATCCAATGATTTTACGCATCGATGTTAAGGAATGCTTGGTGGCAATAAGCTGGTTACGATTGGGTGTATCTATCCCCAAAAAACAAGGTCATTTAATCATAGGACTGGCTGATAGTAAATATACTTTATTGGCTCCCGCATTTTTTAAAGCTTTAACTAAATGATGTGACGTTGTGCCACGAACAATAGAATCATCAATGAGTACAATGTCTTTATTCTTAATGTTAACTCTAAGTGGATTTAACTTAATGTAAACTGAACGTTCGCGTAACTCTTGAGTTGGTTTAATAAAAGTTCTAGCAATATAACGATTTTTAATCAAACCAACACCATAAGGAATCCCACTAGCTTGAGCATAACCGTTGGCAGCATGTTCCCCAGAATCTGGCGCACAAATAACCATGTCGGCTTTTAAAGGATGTTCTTGGTATAAACTTTTACCCTGAGCAATTCTAGATAAATAACAATTAACACCATCAATTGTACTATCAGGTCTGGCAAAATAAACATATTCGAATATACAAGTATGTTGCATTTGATTTTTGTTATAGATGATGGATTTAATCCCATTCTTGGTAATTACAACCATCTCCCCCTTTTTGATATCACGAATAAAAGTAGCACCAATAACATCTAATGCACATGATTCCGATGCAAGTATATATGCTCCAGATGGTAATTTTCCCAAACACAATGGACGAATGCCATATGGGTCACGTAAGCCGATAAGTCTGTCTTTTGTCATAATTAACAGACTAAACGAACCTTTAATATTCATGATGGTTTTTCTAATGGCGTTCACAATATCGTTGTTAGTTAAATTCTTAGAAATTAATTTGATAATTGATTCTGAGTCTACTGAAGTATAAAAATTAGAACCATGACGTTCTAGTTGATTACGTATTTCTTCAGCATTAATCAAATTACCATTGTGGGCGGTTGCAATTGGTCCGATACGCGTATTAGTAAGCAATGGTTGGACATTTTCTACACCTTTACTGCCTGCCGTAGAATAACGTACATGACCAATTCCAATAGTGGGTTTTATTCTATTTAAATCATTAATAATTTCACGATTGAACACTTCACCAACAGAACCAACATCTTTGTACTGATCGACAGTTTTACCATTAGAAACAGTTATGCCTACTCCTTCTTGCCCACGATGTTGTAAAGAGAATAAACCGTAATAAATTAAAGAAGGGATTTCAATCGGTCTTTTAGCAAAAATTCCAAATATACCACAAGCCTCTTTTAGTTTATCAGTTTGACAATGTTGTTTTAACATAATCATAGATTATAAAGTATGATTGACATTAAATGTTACATCCATGATTAAGGGGCACCATAAAAGTGGTAAGGTTAGAATCTACATTTGGTATTCATTAGTTTTAATTTGATTCACGTCTTCCATATATGCGCCCATAGCTCATTGGGTAGAATGTTTGGTTGATAAATAATGTTAAAAAATAACAACAAGTACTAAGGGTAATTGGGTTTAACCAATAATTAAGTGCATCAAATTAACTTATAAATAATTAGAGTTATGTAATTTATTTGATTCTTTCATTAACAGAATGATGTTATTGATAAACCCAAACTTAATATATTCAAGAGACATACTTGGTATTAGTGAATGAGGCATCCTTATATGATGAAGTACAATGTTGTTAATGTAATGCATATTAATCATAGAATAATATATCATTGTGCTACATTACTATTTAAGCACACGAATATGAATGAATTTGAAACTTTGCAAATAAATTCATCTATAAAATGTCTCAGTGAATAGTTACTTACTCTTTATTAAAAGATGAAGATGTTCCTTTATAATGTCTACTCGGTATGGTGAGTATGAGCCCATATGTTCATAATATCGTTAAAAAATTTTCGGGAAGTAGCTTAGCTTGGTAGAGCACCTGGTTTGGGACCAGGGGGTCGCAGGTTCGAATCCTGTCTTCCCGACCATAATGGCAGGGTATCTCAGTTGGTTAGAGAACTCGGCTCATACCCGGGGTGTCGTGAGTTCGACCCTCACCCCTGCTACCATTATCGGAACTTTAGCTCAATTTGGTTAGAGCCCCCGACTCATAATCGGTCTGTTATAGGTTCGAGTCCTATAAGTTCCACCATATTGAAAGCAATTTCATTATTTCTAAAGAAGCACTCTTAACATTTCAATTTATGAGTGCTTCTTTAAATTTTATGTAATTAGCAAAAAGTCAATTAGATTGATTGTCAAAATTATTTTAATAGTTAAATAATTATCCCTGCCAAAATCAATCATAAACTTATGATTCATTAAGTTATTTTTACTTATAATATCCACCAATTTTAATAAATATTTAGGAGAAAATATGTTTGATAAAATTAAGTCCATTCGTGCATATGAAGTTTTGGACTCTAGAGGTTATCCCACAATCGCATGTGAAGTAGTTACCGATAATGGTGCGCATGGCAAAGCCATGATCCCTTCAGGTGCTTCAACTGGAGAACGTGAAGCTTTAGAATTAAGAGATGGTGATAAAAAACGCTACATGGGTAAGGGTGTATTAAAAGCAGTCGATAATGTTAATCGTATTATTGCTCCCACATTATTAAATCGAAATTTGGACGTAATTGAACAAACTAAAATTGATGAAGAAATGATTAAATTGGATGGCACTGAATTCAAAACACAATTAGGAGCCAATGCAATATTGTCTGTTTCCTTAGCATGTGCACATGCTGCAGCTAATTACAAAAAGAAACCATTATTTAAATATTTGCGTGAAGATATTCTCAAAAATTCTGACACCATTTTTAAAATGCCAGTACCAATGTTAAATGTTATTAACGGTGGTGCACATGCAGATAACACAATTGATTTTCAAGAGTTTATGTTTATGCCTATAGGTGCCACTAGTATTCATCAAGCTTGTCAAATGGCAAGCGAATGCTTCCATGCATTAGAGAGATTATTAAAATCCAAAGGTTTTAATACATCTAAAGGAGATGAAGGTGGATTTGCTCCCGCATTAAAAAGTGCAGACGAAGCTTTGGAGTTTATGGTAGAAGCCATTAAAGTCGCCGGCTACCGTCCTGGAATTGACAAAGATATAGCAATTGCTTTAGACACTGCTTCTAGCGAACTTTATGATAATGAAAAAAAAGTGTATGTTTTTAAAAAAGCGATTGCTGCCAACATTCTTACGAAGGAAACCGGTACGAAAACTACTGATCAAATGATTGAATATTTAGAGTCATTAGTAAAAAAATATCCTATCATTTCCATTGAAGATGGCTTAGCAGAAAATGATTGAGATGGTTGAAAGAAATTTGTCGACCGTATGGGAGGGCATATTCAAATTGTAGGTGATGACATTTTTTGTACCAATCCTAAAATTACACAAGAAGGTATCAACAAGGGAGTAGCTAATGCTGTTTTAATTAAACTAAACCAGATTGGTACATTAACTGAAACTTTACAAACCATTAAAGAAGCACAAATCGCTAATTGGTGCGCAGTTGTGAGTCATCGAAGTGGAGAAACAGAGGACACAACGATAGCTGATTTAGTAGTCGCATGTGGGACTGGGCAAATTAAAACAGGTTCCATGTCTCGCAGCGAAAGAATTGCCAAATACAATCGCTTAATGGAAATTGAAGATTATCTTGGTGTTCAAGCAAAATATGAAGGGGTGGCTACCTTCACAAATATTAAGAAGTAATTATGAAAATCGCTATTTTGGCTTCAGGCGGAAATTCTCCCGGTATGAATAATGCTGTTATCACACTTGTTAAATCCGCTCAATTAAATAAAATTGATGTCAAATTAATTTACGACGGCTTTCAAGGATTATTAGAAAATAAATTTTACAATGCTGACATTCGTGCATTAGAAAATTTTAGTTCACGTGGTAATGTAGTCATTGGTACTGCTCGAAGTAAAAATTTTTATCAAATTGAATATAAGCGTCAGGCAATTAAAAATTTAAAAAAACAAAAAATTGATGTTTTAGTAGTTATTGGTGGTGACGGTTCATATAAAGGTGCTGCTAGTTTAGCTAAATTAGGCATGAAGGTAATGACGTTACCTGGTACAATTGACAATGATGTAGCTTCCACTGATTCCACGATAGGCTTTTATTCTTCGCTTCACACAATCGTTGAATCAATTGATAAAATTCGTGATAGTTTTGATTCTCATTCTGGTATTTGTTTTGTAGAAGTCATGGGACGTGGTTTTAGTGATCTAGCTGTACAAGCTGGTATCGCTACAATTGCTGAAGCAATTGTCACAAGCGAAAATGTTTTAAGTATTGAAGAATTTGTAGCAATCGCTAATGAAACTAAAAAAAATAAAAAGCATTCTTGTATTTTTGTCATCACTGAAAAAATTTATGGTATTAATGGATTCCCTACCCTTGATGAATTAGCAAAAGAAGTAGAAAAAATTACAGGACGTGTATGTCGTGTCAATGTAATTGGTCATATGCAACGAGGTGGAGTTCCTTCTGCGACTGATCGTTATTGAGCATCAATGATGGCTAATTATTGTATTACATGCATTAAAAATAAAAAGTTTAATCGTGCTATTGGCGAAGAACGACGCGAATTAGTAGATGTGGATATTTTTAAGGCCATCCAAATGCCCCGTAAACATAATCGCACACAATTAGCCAATGAATTTCAAAAAATTAATAGGATTTAAATATGAGTAAAGCTGCCCCAATTCGTGTTAAAAGTTATTATAAACGTACCAAAATTATTGCTACCCTTGGCCCAGCTATTACACAAAAATTATGAACATTAGATGCATTGAAAAAATCTGAAAATGCTGACATGGTAAGTTTGGCTTATGAACGCATGCAAAATATTTTAAAAGCTGGTGTTAACTGCGTTAGATTAAATTTTTCACATGGTTCACATGAAGAACAACAAGTCCGTATTAACATCGCTAGAGATGTAGCTAAAAAAATGAATCGTCATATTTCTATCATGCTTGATACAAAGGGACCTGAAATTCGCGTAGGGCAAATTAGAAACGGCCCAATTGCCATTAACAAAGATAGTAATATTACGATTTATACCAAGGAACAAATTATTGGTGATGCAAATAAATTCTTTGTCACCGATTCCACTGGTACTTACAATATGGCTAAAGATGTAAAAGTTGGTGGCACAATATTGGTAGACGATGGTAAGTTACAACTAAAAATTAGCGAAGTTAATGTTGTACAAGGGTATATTAAAACAATCGCTTTAAATAGCCATTTTATCAATGATAAAAAACGGATTAATTTACCTAACACCGAATATTCAATGCCATTTATGTCACAAAAAGATCGTGAAGACATTCTTTTTGGTATTAAAAATAATGTAGATTATGTAGCAGCAAGTTTTGTCAATTCTAAAGAAAATGTACAAGAAATTCGTAATTTTTTGGATGCAAATGGTGGTAATCAGATTCAAATCGTTTCCAAAATTGAATCAACCCATGCTATTCGTAACATTGATGAAATTTTAGAAGCTACTAATGGAGTAATGGTAGCTCGCGGTGATTTAGCTTTGGAAATACCTTTTTATGATGTGCCTTATTGACAAAAATACATTATTCGTAAATGTCGTTTTATTGGTAAGCCTTCCATTGTCGCTACTCAAATGTTAGATTCACTAGAAAGAAATATTCAACCCACCAGAGCCGAAGTAACAGATGTATTTTTTGCTGTTGATCGCGGAGCAGATGCTACGATGTTATCTGGTGAATCGGCTCAAGGTCAATTTCCAGTAGAAGCAGTTTATACAATGCGCCAAATTAACAAAAAATCAGAATTATTGTTTGATTACAATCGCGCGATTAATTGATATTTTTCCAAAGCTAATTTACCAAAATATGCTAAAAAAATAGCTAAAAAAATTGCCATTAAATGTCTACCACATGGTAATGATATCACCCCTACTTTTAAATACAATTTTGTGGTTATTTTTACTAATGATAAAGTCACAATTTGAACTATCTCCAATATTCGCCCAGCTGCCACCATTATTGTTGTAACTGATGAACTAGAATTATTAACATGTTTTGGTATTAATTATGCTATTCAAACTCACTATGTCAAAGATTTAAATGTAGCTAAATTAAATTACCAAAAAATTGCCCGCGAAGCCATTGATCGTTTTGAACCAAATGAACAACAAGCAATTGCTTTTATTGATAAAAAATTTAAAGAGCTTTAATTTTTAACAATGTATGAATATCTTTATATTCTAAATGTAAAGCGTCCGCCACAATTCTATTAGTCAAATGACCTTCATAAGTCATGATAGCATTCATTAAATTAGGATGTTCTTTTAAAATACTCAATACATTTTCGCCCTTGAGATTTTTTAAAAATTTTTCTGTCAAAATATTGCTAATGGCAACACTTACACTATTGGCAAATAATGCTGGAATATTTTCAATTGCAAAATGCTTTACACCTTCTACAATGTAATATGGTTTTTGGAAAGTAGTTGGTTTTTTTTCAGTGTCACCTGCAACGCCTTGATCAATGGCTAAATCAATAATCACACTACCTGGTTTCATTGTTGAAACCATTTTTTGAGTAATACGTTTAGCAGTCAATGAACCTGGTAAAGAATTAGTATTGATTAATACATCAGTTGTTGTTACAATTTTACTTAAGTCAGTGTAATCTGCTTTAATTACTTCAAATTTTACATTATTTAATTTAGCTAATGTGTGCAAATAATGATCGTCCTTAATTTGCTTAGCTAGATGTTCGTCATTTTCCAAAACAGTTAAATTACCACCTAAGCCTAAGATAGCTTTAGCAGCTTCTAAACCTGCATAAGAAGCATTAATAATAGTAAATTGAGCCTTATTTTTATTGTGTTCAATTGATGCAAAAATTTTACCTAACCCAAACTTAGCCAACTTAGATAAGTTATAAGCACCTAGTAAAGCTCCAAATTTACCTTTAATTTGTTCATTTGGTATCATTAAAGTAAAAATCCCATTTTCTTGAATTGCTTCTAAACCTAAAGTTATTTGTTGAAACTTCAATAACTTTTCCAAAACTTTAGGATTATTAGCAAGATTAAATAATGAAACTAATATTTGATTAGGACTAATAGTCTTGAATTCGCGTCCAGTTGGTTTACTAAGTTTAAGAATAATATTACTATTACCAATGGCTTCACTATTATTATTCGCAATTTTAGCACCGGCCTCTAAATATTCACGATCAGTAAACCCAGCCTCTTGACCAGCGTTTTTAGTAATAATAATTTCATGCTTATTTGCTACTAAAACTTTTACATCAGCTGGTATCAAACATACACGATATTCATTTTTATTCTCTTTTAGTAATGCAATTTTCATATATTTCTCCTAGGCAAAATGATAGACTATCATACCAATAATGACACCAATACATGTACCGATGGCAATCACCAAAAAAGCCATAACCGAATTGAATCAACGATTTTCAGGTCTTACTTTAATTTTTTGAAATTCATCACCAGAGGGAATACTTTTAAAATCAATGTCATTTAGTATTTTAGTTTGTTGGTCTGATAATTTATTCTCTTTTTTAGATTGATCGTTCATTACTATTTAACATTAATCACTTTAATACCTTTGTAATAACCACAATATGGGCAAACTTTATGTGGTTGAATAGGTCGACCACATTTTTTGCAAATTGTCGTTGTTGTTTGTTTCAAAGCATGATGCGAACGACGCATTCCTTTTCTTGATTTACTTACTCGTCTTTGTTGTACAGCCATAATTTCCTTTTATTTTTCTTTAAGTCAATTTTAAATTGTTATACATTATATGAATTTTTTAGAACATATTGTTCCAACAAATATTTAGGTTATGAGTTGGATTAAAAATAGAAAAAAGTAACTCGTTTAATTAAATGATAATTCATCACAAATTTTTTTTAAGTCTTCTTCAATCGGTTCGTTGATCACTTGTTCAATTTTAGAGTCGTACTCTTGGTAATTAATCTTTTTATTGCTCACCAAGTAAGGGGTAAAGAAGATAAAACACATGTTGTATAATAATAAACGTATGGCAGGTATTGAAGATACACTTATTGAAACAGAACATAGCTATGTTCAAGTAGGCGATAAAATTAGAATTATTCCGAATATTGTTTCAACTGTTCATGATTCTATTAAGAGAAAAAAACCTAATAAACATAGAGGTATGCCAGCGTGATTTCGCGGTATGATCTGAAATTCAATTTCAATCATTAGTAAAATGCGTTGTTCATCTTGAAACTCGCTTAAATAATCTTGTTCAAGGAAACAATCTTAAAGAATAAGCAATAAATTTTTAAAATATTACAAACATAATTATGAAAACAATAAAAACTAAAGAAATATTTATTTTGAATTTATTAGATAGGATTGTAACTCCAGCTTTAGGATGTACTGAAATTGGATGCATTGCACTAGCTACTAGTATTACTTCTGAACATTTAAAATTACCATTAGCCAAAGCTATTGTCTATGTTTCTGGTTTTATTTATCGCAATGTAATTAATGTTGGAGTACCTTTTATTGGTAGAGTAGGAGCCAAAGGTATAGCTGCAGCAGGTTTTATAATCAAGCAATCAAATAGAGGATTATTAATCTTAGAAGGTGTGTCGAACACTCAAGTACATCAAATCAAGCAATTGATTGCTAAAGATAAAATAAAAGTTATCATTCAGAGAAATTGCAATCCTGTTTATGTCAGAGTTGTTGCAAAAGATATTGGTGGCAATACTTATGATGTATTAATTGAACGAGGACACGATAATGTTAAATTCGTGAGAATAAATAATATTAATCTGCCAATTGAATCATACAAAAAGTGTAAAGCAAAGAAAACTTCTCAACCAGAGTTTGATGTTGACGATATTACTTTAGCAGATATCTATCACACTATTAAAAAAGTCAAATTAAAAAAATTAATCTTTTTGCAAAAAGGGATTGAGATGAATGAAAATATTGCTAATTTTCCAAACAAAAATCTATACTTCCACCCAATTAATAAAAAATCAAGTTGAAAGGAAGCTATTTTAGCTCATACATTTAATGCTGTTGCCTCAAGAATGGATGGGTGTCCTTTACCTGTCATGTCTTCAAATGATAGTGGTGATCATGGTTTGACTGTCAATTTACCTCAATATGTTTATTGACAAAAAATGCACACAAGTAAAATTGTAATGTTCCAAGCAATTGCCTTAGCCAATTTAATTACATGAAAGATTAAAAAGAATATTGGCAGTTTATCTGCATATTGTGGTAGCGTTGTAGCAGCCACCACTGGTTCAATTTGTGGTATTGGTTTACAACGAAATTACAATATTCAACAAATTAATGAATTGATCAATTACTGTTTAAATTTCTTTACAGGAATACTTTGTGATGGTGCAAAAATTTCGTGTGCTTGGAAAGTAGAAGCAGCTTTATCAGTTGGTTTTAAAGCGCTTGAGCTTGTTGAAAGTAAACGCAAAATTAATAGTGATGGCATTAATAATATTGATGCCTTTAAAACCATTAAATTAATTGGTAATTTATCCAAAACAATTATGACTAGTATCAACGATAAAATCGTGGATATCATTGATTATAATTTAGATTCACGTTCGTAAGTTATTACTATTAGCAAATCTCTTATTGTTTTTCATTATATTTTCTCTTAAAACTATGAATAGAAGTCTTTACTTAATCAAAAATGGTTGGTGAAATGATAATATTAAGATTTCAAATGAAAAAATTACATGTTTAATTAAATGATAATTCATTACAAATTTTCTTTAAGTCTTCATCAATTGGTTCATTTATCACTTGTTCAAGTTTAGAATCATAATCTTGATAATTAATCTTTTTGTTGGTTCAAGTAACTGTTTTTGAATTTTTAGTTTTCATAGTGAAATTATATCACATCGGTTTGCCTTATATCGATCCAAACGCTATTTTTTAATTTATTTTCAATCCAAAAACCCAGTTGAATAGAAACAAAATGTATTGACGAAATAATTAATCAACCGCTAAATAAAAATTTAGAAAAGCTTTACGAATTTCTTTCTAAAAATTAATAGTATTTTTGAATTTATTTTTTGTCTACATAAGAACAAATAATCTAGTTAATTTTAATTAACGTTTCCTCTAGTTTTATTGTAGCCTTTGTTATTAGCATCAAATGTCATTATAGTTTTTCTCTCTAATTCATTTAAAGTAAAACAATCAGAATCTTTAAGAGAAATCATTTTAATTTTAAATTTATCTCCGTGTTTGTAATCAGCATATACATCGCCGTTTCCTTTGCCAGAAAAATGTTTACCAACTCGATCAAACACACGACTACCTTGACCAACATAAGGCATATTTTTACTTTCGTTAAAAATTATGTAAACACCCGCAAAATTGTATTCTCTTGGTAATGATGATTGGGATTTAATTTTGAAAAATTCTTCTGGCGTTAATTCAATACCATTTTTTGATAAACCCAAAATAGTTTGTTTTATTTGTGTAGATTCACGTTTAAAAGAACGCAGTGCATGTTTTTTAGCAACAAGACATATAACAACCATATAAATTGGAATAGATGCCAATGATATTCCTCAAAAAATCATACCTAAAATACCAAAAACATTTTCAAAAGGACTTGTTGATTCTTTTTGATGTATACCTATAAAAAATAACGTTAGCCCACCTATCACAAAACCAATACACATAATTCAGTATATAACTCTGTGTTTTTTTGCTCAAGAAGATTGGAGAATCTCTTCCATTTTTTCATTAATAATTTTATCGTCAGTTTTCATATAGTTTTCTCTCACTTGTAGCGCATACTTCATATTTGCTACAATTTTTTCCCTTCGTATAGCACACATTACATGGTCCTATAATTCTTTACTTCCATAAAGAATTATTAAAATATTTACCCCATCTTGCGCGCAGGAGACATCAAAAAATCCCAACCATTGCTGGCTGGGATTTATTTGCGACGCACGACCTATTCTAACAACTAAATG
>JAIRME010000024.1 GCA_031258945.1 Mycoplasmataceae bacterium
TAAATTGGGATTAATAATCTCGTCAATTGCTTTAGTAACTATGGGTGGTGGAATTGGTATTGGATATGCTGTAGGACATAATAATAAATCCAGCAACTATGAAAAAGATTTTTATACTACGGACGAATTTATGAATTTTGCGAAGGAGTCTTATGTTATAAAAGATAAGCAAACTTTTAAAGACGAATATGAAAGCGGTGCATGATTTGATAATAATATGAAAGCTGAATGAATTGCGCATATTATCGCTCGTAATGTTTTTAAATTTTGGGATCTTAGTGAATACATTAGTGTAGATCATGCTTGAATAAACATTTCCAAAATAAAAAGTTTTGATTGAACGGACATAGGTTGGTATGTAAATTGTGGTTTTCATGGAAATCTTCCAACTGACGAAAATATTGTAGGAGATTTTGATTTTTTAACGTTGACAGGAGTAAAAATGTATTATCTATATAATGCAAAATCTGGCGATGGCCCCAAAAATGGTGTATGATTTAATGTTGTACCAATAATGTTTAATGGTGATTATGATGACTTAGCCTCATCTTATCCTGTTGGTGTAACAATAGCAAATATAGATGGGCAAACTGTTAGCACTGAAGAAATAACTTCTGATGCATTAGCTTTACAAATACCTGATGATTGAATTCCAAACATAACATTAGACTATGAAAACTAAAATCAAAGTTTTTATTTAATTTAAAAGAATTAATAAGTAATGAAAAAACTGTACCTTATCGGCACAGTTTTTATCTATTTTTAACTATTGCGAGCATAAGCCATGTTCTGTGTTAATTTCTTACGAAATTAATATTGACCATTTGTCTACTAATAATTTTCTTATTAGTCGAATAATTAATTCAGTTTTTAACTATCCGTTCCCTTACCAAAATTTAGGTTTCTTGCTTCTGGGGTTTGCCGCGTTTCACTTAATGGTTTCCCATTAATTCGTCACTGTGGTACTTTCACACCATTTACCGTATTATTACTAACCTTAGGTATTTAGTGGCCGTCATCAAGTTAGAGATGCTAGGTTCTATTTATTTGACCTACAGAAACACTACAGACATCGCAGTCTGTGCAAGCATGGACTTTCCTCTATCAAATAAATGATAGCGGTCAATTACTCGCAACGGACATTATAGAAAACTTAATTTATAATGTCAATATGTCATTATCAATTGTACACATTATTGGGGCCGGGCTATCTGGTGCAACATTGGCTAGACTACTAGCCGATAAAGGATATTCCGTATACATTTATGAAATGAATGATCATATTGGTGGTAATTGTTATGATTACTTTAACCAATATGGTATCTTGGTACAAAAATATGGGCCACATATTTTCCATACCGACAAAAAACATGTATATGATTTTGTAAAAAGATTTGCCAAATTTCGGCCTAACTTAATTGATGTATTGGTGAATATTAAAGGTACATTGGTTGATCTACCAATTAATTTCAAATCAGTTGAAAAATTTTTTCCCCAAGAATCAACTAGCATTAAAAAATTTATTAAAACAACATGGAAACATCAAAGGGCTATTCCTATTGGAGAATTACTAGAATGTTCTCATGATTCAACAAAAAAATGAGCATTCTTCATTTGAAAAAATGTATATGAAAATTACTCGGCAAAAATGTGAGGTTTACCAATTAAAGAACTAGACATTAGTGTATTAAATCGTGTTGGTATTGTGCCTAGCTATCAACATAATTATTTCCCTAATGATAAATATCAAGGTATGCCTATCGGCGGCTTTACTAGAATGATTAAAAGAATGTTAGATCATAAATTAATTAAATTAATTAATCATAAACCGGTAATTAAACTTAAAGATGGTAAAACATGAATTGACCGCAAGTTAATTGCTAATCCTATTTTTTATTGTGGTCAAATTGATGAACTACTAAATTATCGCTATGGATTGATTCCTTATCGTAGCCTCTTTTTTAAGTTTGATACACTTAAGCGTGATTCTTTTCAACCAGCTAGTGTAATAAATTTTCCTAATCACCCAAATTTTACTAGAATAGCGGAATACAAAAAAATCAATCAACAAAAAATCAAGGGGGTTACTACTATTTCTTACGAGTACCCTGGTAAATATGATATTAATACCATTAAATTTAATAAACCATATTATCCCATTCATAATGTGCAAAATGTGGATCAATACCAAAAATACGTAAAAGATCTAATGCCATATTCTAATTTCTATTTATTAGGTAGATTAGCTGAATATAAATATTTTGATATGGACGATGCAATTGATAATGCGATACAGATATGTAAGTCGTTCAATGCTCTTAAAAAAGCTTAGACAATCTTCTTAATTCATTTAAATTTCTTTTTGGTTCAAGGAGGATAAAACATTTTTGGATCAATTCATTCGCCAGTTTTGATTAAAGCACGATAATGCGAAAAGGTTCTAAACCCATAAATCCCATGGTAAGAACCCATGCCACTATTACCAATTCCACCAAATGGTAAATTGGGATTAGTCGTATGCATAATGGTGTCATTAATGCAACAACCACCAGATTGAATTTGGTTAAGAATTTGGCTAGTAATTTTCTTATCTTTACTAAAGATATACAGAGCCAACGGTTTAACTTGTGGTTTGTACTTATCAAATATTTCACTGACATTATTAAAGGTAATAATTGGTATCAATGGACCAAATATTTCTTCTGACATGATTTGCGAATTAAGTTCTTTAACTTCAATAATGGTTGGTTCAAAGATTAATGTTTTACTATCACGGTTACCGCCAAAAATAATTTTATGTCCAGTAATTGCTTTTGTTAAACGGTCAAAATGTAATTTATTAATTATTTTAGGGATGGTTTGATTTGAAACAATATCTTTACCATAGAATTCTTCAATGTAATGAATTAATTTGGATACAAATAGTTCTTTGATAGAAACATGTATTAAAAAATAATCTGGGGCAATACATGTTTGGCCACTATTCATTAATTTACCACGAATAATACGCTTGGCAGCAATATCCAAATTAGCGCTTCTATCAACAATACAAGGAGATTTTCCACCTAATTCCAATGTTACTGGGATTAATCGATCTGCTAGTTGAGCTGAAATAATTCTACCCACTCTAGTGGAACCAGTAAAAAATACATAATCATAATTGGGTATCATGATATCTTTATAGGAAGTTTGTTTAAAGTCTACAATTTCTACATATTCACTAGCAAAGGTGACATTAATAATTTTCTTCAATACTTTATTAGTATGGGGTACATATGGTGATATATAGACAATTACTGTGTTACCAGCAGCAATTGCATCAATCATTGGGATCAAGGCTAATTGAAAAGGATAGTTTCAAGGTGCACAAATTAAGATTGTGCCATACGGCTCACATAGAATGCGAGACTTAGATAACATTATCATTTTATTACGATGAACATTTTTTGTTTTAGACCATTTGGCAATGTTTCTCAACATAATTTTAATTTCATTACGTACCATTAAAATTTCACTGATAAAAGATTCTTGCTCAGATTTATTAAGATCAGCTTTTAATGCTTCAACAATTTGTGTTTCAAATAACTTGATGTTTGCGAAAAGTTTTAGTAAATATTCTTTTCGATAAGAAATATTTTTAGTAGCACCAGTTTTAAAAAAAGCCTTTTGTTTGTTAAATAATGTTTGAATATAATGCATGAATAGTTTCTTATACTATTTTTCAACAATTCTTATATACTTTTTGACATTGTTTATGAAAAAAAGAAAATTGGGCACTGATAAGAAAAAATTTAGTCTAAGAGAATTTGTTTGATTAGGTTTTAACTATACAGTAGGTATTAGTTTTATTGGAGCATGTGCTGGACTTAGTAATCCCATTGGTGTAAACTCTGATGGTGTTCACGGAATTGGTATGAATATTCTTTGAGTTTATATTTTGGAAGGTTTATTTGCTGGTATTTGTGCCTGAGCTTTTGCACGAATTGCTAGAGCATATAAATCAAGCAATAATGGTGGAGCATATATATACGCAAGAGGTACATTTAACAAGTTTGTTGGTTTATTTGTCACATTTATGTTGTATGTGGGAATGCCGTTTATGATTACATTCCAAATATTAATGTTAATTCGCGGTACATTCTCGCCTTCTTACGTATGGATTAGTGGTTCTAACAATATTCCATGATATGGTATGCAATGGGGTCCATTTGGCGATTTATATCTGGATTTAATTGGAATTGGCATTTACATGCTTAGTGCCATTATTATTTTTATGGGTATTCGTATGTACAAGAGGTTTGCTCATATTACGGCGGCAGTTAAATGAGGAGCAGCATTGTTTTTAATTGTTGCTGCTATAGGGTTGGCTTGTGCCAAAGGAGCTGGTAGCGACAATCTAAAAGATTGGGCTAATTATTCAACAAGTAACGATGCTTTACATGCTGATCAGATTGTGTCTTCTTTTAACTCTTGTTTTTATTTCTTTGCGGGTTTTGAAATTTTCTCTACCGCTGGACATAATGTAAAAAATCCTCAAAAAAATATTGGTTTAGGCGTAACTTTAATTATGATTATTTCCACGATTTTTTATGTGGCTATTTTGTTAATTTTCTTCTCTGCCTTACCACTGAACGAAGGTTTCCAACAAAATGAAACAATGAGTTTATGAAGTAAATTTAGCAGTAATAAAATCATTTTATATGGTGGCCCGATTTTATTGATTATTAGTTCTATTTCGTTAAAGATTAATGCTGCTATGCAAAATTCATTGTATGGGGGGACAATGATTCAGCCAATGGCAGTCGAAGGATATTTCCCTAATAGTTGAGGTACCTTAGACAAAGATGGTTTACCATCTAAAGCTAGTAAAATAAATTTATTTATTGTTGCTTTGTTTGTTGTTATTTGATTGGCTATTCCCGATCTTGTAAAAGGCTTTCAAAATCAAAGTCAATACAACAATATTTTAAATGAATCGGGTAAAGAGGTTGCTGAACAATGATTGGCAGGCGTCCCTTCGGCTTTTACAGTTGCTAGCTTAACAGCAGCAAGTAGTGCCATTACCATTTTAGTTTATATTGTAGTTTTATTGTCTGCTTTAAGAATGGGTGGGAAAGGGCAATTAACTTTGCGAAGATGAGAAAAAATTGCTTTCTGTATTACTTTCATTTTCATGATTTTCTTGTTTGTTTATCATTATTACGAAGTTGCAAATGGTATATATGTAGGTGTTAATGAAAATAAATCATCTACTTTGGTTGGCAATGTAATTGAATTAGGTTTCGTATTAATGGCGATTTGTTTCTTTATTATTTGGTATATGACTTACTACAATCGTAAGTTTAAAATTCGTATGGTTTCTAATCCTCATTTACAAAAACAATTAGATGCAGAATTTCTTCCAATTGATGATTGATCATTCACTGCTATTACTATTAGCGCTTTATTAAAACATAAACCATTTGCAGGCCGTGATAAAGCTGTTCGTTTGTTACATGAATATATGGCACGCAATGAAGCGGTTCATGGTAACACTAATAATCAAAATTATCGAGAAGCAGCTCGTTTTATTGCGGTTTTGACCAAAAATATTCAGCCGCTAACTTCATCATTAGATCGAATTGCTCATAGGTTTGACACTCCAAATACAAAACACCGTATTCATCACGAAGTTATGTTTAAAGAAATTACTAATAACGTGTTAAATGAAAACATCGGTCGACGTTAACCTCTAAAAATATGAAATTGACTAAGAGCCGCATGTTATACGAGGGTAAAGCAAAACAATTATTTGCTACCGACAATCCTCGCGAAATTATTGTTCATTACAAAGATTCTGCTACTGCTGGTAATGGTGCTAAAAAGGCTGAAATTCGTGATAAAGGAGTTTTAAATAATGAAATTGTTACCATTATTTTTACTATGCTTAATAAAAAAGGCATCCCAACACATTTTATTAAAAAATTAAATGAACGCGACCAATTGTGTAGGCGAGTAAAAATTGTTCCACTGGAAGTAATCGTACGTAATATGGCAGCTGGGAGCATGGCTAAACGACTCGGTTTAAAAGAGGGAACGAAATTGAAGAAGGTTGTTTTTGAACTTTCTTACAAAGATGATGCATTAGGAGATCCGCTCATTAATTCTGATCATGCAGTAGCCATCGGAGCGACTAATGAATTAGAATTAAAGCAAATTAAAGAATATGCTTTAAAAATTAATCAAACATTGATTAAATTTTTTGCTAAGTTAGGTATTCAATTAATAGATTTTAAATTGGAATTTGGTAAGGATTACAAAGGCAAAATTTTGTTAGCCGACGAAATTTCTCCTGATACTTGTCGTTTATGAGATACCAAAACTAATGAAAAATTAGATAAAGATATATTCCGTCGTGACTTAGGAGACTTGACAACTACTTATCGAAAGTTACTTAATCGTCTAAATAAGTAACTAATGAACTTGAAATCTAACAATATTATTTTATCTATTGGTAAATCTATAGTGTTTAAGGCTTAAAAATTGCTTGGTGATTATTACTAGGCGTTTTCCTATGTTTAATCATTATGGCGGAGACGATGAGACTCGAACTCATGCATCGCAGAACGACCTAACACCTTAGCAGGGTGTCCTCTTAACCACTTGAGTACGTCTCCGGATGGATGTAAGATTTTAACACATCAAATTATTTCTGTTTAATTTGATTTTGTTTGTTGAATTCTTCCATTTGAGTAATAATATTGGTTTTACGCAATGATTTGTGTTCTCTAAACATCCCACTAGAAGCAAATAATTTTACTATTTCAATTACTAATTTTTCAGGCGATTGACTGAGACGTTTAAATTCGTCCAAGTGGACAGCCGTAATGTTGCCATTGGTTTCACTTACCACAAAAGAAAAACAATCATATTTTTCACATATACCAAAGGCAGCTCGATGTCGTGCACCGTATTCTACGTTGACAATTTTTTTAGTCATTGGAAGGTAACTAGATAGCGAAGCAATTCTCCAATTGCGAATAATCATAGCTCCATCATGTAAAGCTGATTTGTGGTTATAAAATATACTAGTAACAAATTCAGGGAAAAAAATAGAATCTATTTTATTGCCGATATTAATGTAAGGTGCTAAGCTATCATTATTTTCAATCACGATCAATGCTCCTACATGATCAGATGAAAGTTTTACAAGAGTACTCGCCAAATTATTAAAAAAATCTAGTAAGAATTTAATATCGTCATTTTGTCTTTTTTTGGTAAGACGAAATCGTGAAAAAAATTTTTTAATTTCATTACCATAGATTGCCAACAAAATTTGTGTGACAATCATACCAATTAATAGCAATAAAATAATAATTATTAAGACTAATGAAATATCAAATATCATATTTCAATATTATAAATCTTATTTAGATAACATAATAATTAACTTTAGCTTTAGTAAACATTTTTTTCATCAACTTCATATATTCTTGTTCTTGGTAATTTTTTGCTGTAAAATGATGATAAAAAACAAAATATGGTTTTGTTTGTATGACAAAATCTATGTTATGTACATTTACATTTTTATACACAAATTTTATTCCTATTTTTTTTAAACTATTAATGTTAGCAATAATGTTTTGTTGATCAGATTTATTCCCTAATAGACGCAAATCTAGTAATAAAATAATTTGATTAGGCGATAAATCAAAATATAAAATTTTATTGTTAAAAATTTGAGCCGAAAAATTTTGATCCATTAATGATTGAATTGGATAACGAATCATTAGTAATTCATGCTTATTGTTCATAATTGAAAATTGTTGCAAAGCCTTTGCCGCTAAATATTTAATCATAATTACTTGAAAGTGTTCCGGTGTCATTTTAATGATATTGTCCGTGTTGAAAGCAGCCAATTTAAATAAACTAAAGATTGGAAAAATAATTTTTTGATTTTGATAATAAATGATTCGGCTCTTTTGATTAATTTGATGAATATCAAATAATTGTTTTAATCGTTGAAATTGTTCCATATCATAGCGAATATTGGATTCAATTTGAGCATTAAATAATTGAACTTTACTATATTCATTCTTAAATTCAAATCATTCAATCATGGTTTGAACATCATAGATAAGATTAAAGATATCGTTATCGTGCACCCCATACAAACCGACAAGTAAACTAGTTTGGGGGACAAATTTTACACCTTGAAATTCATATGGTCGCAAATGAAATGATTCAAATTGAATTAATGGATCGTTTTTTTTTCTTTTTTTCAAATAATTATTTTCGTTCATTAATTTTAATGATTTTACAATGCTTACATCCGCTTTTATTATCGTAAAGAAAAAATCATTTTCGCTCATGAATAATAATTTAGCAGGGTAAGAATCAAAAAAAACTTTAATTTGATTAGCGACATGTTGTTGAATTTCATTAATCATACGTTTACTAACGGTAAAGTTAGTTTTTTTTATATTTCTAATAGAAAAACCTATAACATAGGCATATTGAATATTGTGTTTTTTAATAAAATCGTTAATTGCATATTGAGCATAATTAGATACAACGAAATATTTGTAATCATAAGCTGCTTGTTTGTTCATTAATTGTGTTTTTTGGTATATCCGATTTACATAAACCATAATATACCATGACAAGAAAATGAATAATTGCAAAATTGATGAAACAATTCATAATTCTTTTTGTAATTGCGCATCAATTAGATTCAACCCATAACTCATTGTGAGTATTAGAATAATTTGTCCAATTGAACAAAAAATATGTGACGCAATTGTTTGGAATATTTTTGGTATTTTAGGTAAAAAATAAAAAATTAATAATATTCCCATTAGATAAATTAAATAACTAGTAACCACATAGATAATAGAGATGTGATTTAACGAAAACAATAAAAAAGATCCAATCATCATAGGAATGATGCCACCTATACCGAAGTAAGGACTTGTGTAAAAAACACCGGGTAAAATAATCAAAATAATGGTTACAGCATTAATAGTGTTATTTGCATTAATGGACGAAAGAAAAAAAGTAAGGAAAAAGATTGTGCTTAAAACGGTTCCCAAAAAAATATCAATTAATGGTCAAAGTCATTTTTTTAATAATATGTGATTTTGATAAAAAACAGTATTTTTAATAGAAAGAATAATAACAAAAATGAAAATGGCAAATAATAATGCAATGATATTGCACATGAAAGTATTACTAAAAAATGAACTATTCATGACTAAATTATAAAGTCTCAATTGAAATAAAAATACCTTACTTCACATAAAGTTTAAGGAAACTGTCCATATTTTGAATGTACCAAACCCCATCAACTAATTTCGTCTTTTTATGCGATAATGTATGAGTTAAAATCAAGGAGTAAATATGTTAAAAATAGCAATAATGGTTGCGAATCAAACGGAAGACATTGAGTTAATTGTCCCTGTCGACATTTGACGACGAGCAGGTTTAATAGTCAAACTAATATCTATTGAGAAAAAGAAAAATGTTATTTTATCGCACGGAACAAAAATTTCTTGTGATGAAATTCTTAGCAAAGAAAATTTAAGCAAATACAATGCTATTTTTTTGCCCGGTGGTCCAGGGTATATTCGTTTCAATAAAGAATTTGCACCAAAATTAGTATCTTTTGCCCAAAAAGAATATAAAAATCCTAAAATCACTTTCATGGCTATTTGTGCAGCGCCACTTTGCTTTGCTGATTGAAATATTTTGGAATCTAACGTACAAGTAACATGTTATCCAGGATTAGAAAAACCGAAATTAGAAGATAACTATATTAAGCATGATATAGTTCTTTCTAAAAATTTTATTACTGCAGCAGGACCAGGATTAGCTAGCGAATTTGCTTTTAAAGTAGTTGAAAAATTTATTGACGCTAATAAGGTAAAAGATTTAAAAAAGCAAATGTTATATTAAAACGAACTTTAAGGAATAATATCACCCATGACATATACCATCCGTTGAAAAGATTGTCAAAAATCCAATGCTGTTGCTTCACATTTAGAAAGTAAAATTAGTCGTTTTGAAGACTTCCGTTTTGTAATGCCTGAGGTAAAAGCAGAAATTGTTTACTATCCTAAAAACCAATCTTACACTACACGTATGAATGTAAAAGTAATCAAAAAAGGAACAATTCGAGCAGAGGCTAATGCCCATGATGTACTAACTTCCATCAATGAAGTAGTTGACCGAATTATTGATCAATTACGTCGCGTCAAAACACAATACGAAAAGTAAATAATTACATTATTTAATAATTTTTTTTATTTTTATTCGAAAAATATGTTAAATTATTTATTGGCAGGTTGTGCAAAAGCAGCTTGCAGTCCTAGCGGTATGAGTAGTACGCAGTTAGCGATGTAAAATTGTGTAGTCTATCGCAGGTTGTGGTAGAACGAAGCAAACAATAAGTTGATAACTATGACCGAAAGTGACTCTTATGAATGAACTACTCTAATTGGCAATCAAAAACGATTGTTAATTTGACTAAAAGCATTTATATAAAGTTCTTTCTTTGCCAAAATATTGCGATGATTGCATAAAGTGATTGTAAAACATTGCTAAATCATGATGAACAAACAGCACTGGTCTAATTAACTGGTGCTGTTTGTTTTATTGACCAAAAATGGATTTATAGATATCGTTGTAGTGTTCAACAAAATGAAATTTAATTTGTGTGGCTACTTCTTTTGGAACATCTTCAAGGTAACGTTCGTCTTTAGATGGCATGAAAATTTCGTTAATCCCACCCCGAAAAGCTGAAATTACTTTTTCCTTAACTCCACCGATGATGCCTACACGCCCTCGAAGGGTAATTTCGCCAGTCATGGCAATGGTGTTGGGCACTGCACGGTTACTTAAGGCAGAAATAATGGCAGTTGTGAGTGTTACTCCTGCACTTGGACCGTCTTTAGGAATACCACCACTTGGTACATGAATATGAATATCAGTTTTATTAAAGTCAACATCCTTAATCCCAAATCTATCAGCATTAGCTTTAACATAACCTAAAGCAACTTGCGCTGATTCTTTCATAGTTTCTTTTAAATTACCAGTTATGCTAATAATACCTTTACCTTTAAAATATGTCACTTCGATTGGCAATAGATCACCACCAGCACTAGTATAAGCCATTCCATTGACTACACCAGGCATAGGAGAAGGTTCACGTACATTGTACTCATACAATTCTTTTTTAAGGTACAAAATTACTGCCTTTTCATCAATTGTTTGCATTTTAATTTCTTTATGCTGTTGACGTACTACAAATTTACGAGCAATCTTTTGTAACAATCGTTCAAGTTGACGTACACCAGCTTCTTGCGTATAACGACGAATGATAAATAAAATAGCATCATCGTTAAACTCTAACTCTTTATCGCTAATTGCAGCTTCTTGACGAATTTTAGGAACTAAATATTTTTTAGCTATTTCTAATTTTTCACGTTCGGTGTATGATGTAAGTTCAATAATTTCTAAACGATCATAAAGAGGTGCTGGAATTTGCTCGGCATAATTGGCGGTAGCGACAAACATTACTTTAGATAAGTCATAATCTTCTTCTATGTAATTATCACTAAATTTATTATTTTGCTCTGGATCTAACACTTCTAACATCGCACTAGCGGGGTCACCTCGCATATCGCTTGTCATTTTATCTAATTCATCTAATAAAAATAATGGATTAATTACTCCTGCTTGTTTCATTGCTTTAATAATTCGACCCGGCATGGAACCGATGTATGTTTTACGATGGCCGCGAATTTCCGCTTCATCTCGTACACCACCTAATGACATTTTGACGAATTGTTTACCTAAAGCTTCTGCAATACTACGTGCTAAAGTAGATTTACCAACACCCGGTGGACCAACTAAACAAATAATTGGTGCTTTTGATTGAGGGCTACGAGCACGGACCGCTAAATATTCTATGATACGTTCTTTAACTTTTTCTAATCCATAATGTGATTTGTTCAAAATTTCTTCTACGTGACGGATATCATTATTATCGGTTGTCACCTGTCATCAAGGAATGTCTAATAATCATTCAATGTACCCTCTTGTAATAGAATTTTCTTGGGGATTTGATGCTTCCATACGGTTAATTTCACTTAAAACTCGTTTTTTGATATGTTCAGGATATGGATTTTCTTCAACTCGTTTCTTGAACGAATTAACATCATTTTCACGTGAATTAATTTCACCTAATTCTTCTTTTACAACACGCATTTTTTCACGTAAATAAAACTCTTTTTGTTGACGTGATAAAGTAGAATTCACTTTGCGATTAATTTCATTGTCAATAGCTTTAGCGTCTTCCTCTTTGGTGCTCAAACGAATAATATTATTAATACGTTTGAGTACATCTAATTCCTCCAACAATTTTTGTTTGTTATTTTGATCTACTGGTAAGGCTGCTGCTACTTGATCAGCAATTTTACTTGGCAGTGTATTACCTAACATCAAAAGTTTTAATTGTTTGGTTTCTTTTGGTTTTGCATAATTAGCAAATGATTTGTCAATCATGTCGTATAGTAAACGAATACGTTCCTGGATTTCCTTGGAATTAGTATTGATTTCTTTCATGACTTCAAAATCAACTGATAAAGTATCGTTATCATCATGAATTTTTTTAATTAATACTCGTTTGTCACCTTTGATGGTTACTTTATAAGAATCATCAGCATTCTTTTCTAAAAAAGTAATACGACATAAAGTACCTATTTGATAAACGTCATTAAAACTAGGGCTTTCAATTTGAGGGTCTTTTTGACTTACTACAACAATTTTTTTATCCCCCTTGGCTGCAAGGTTAACGGAATTGATCGATTTTAGTCGACCGATTTCAATATCTTCATCAACGGTAGGGAAGATAATGATGCCACGGGTTAATAATAGAGGTTTGTTCACATTGTACTCCTAAAAACAAAGTATAAATTTATTTTCGAAAACATTATAACATAATATTAGCACTTGTCAATATAGAGTGCTAAAATAATTTGTCTGACATTGAAGGATTATCATTTACTTGATTATTCCCCCCCCCATCATGTATAATGCATGACAAGAATTAAAAGATAGTTATTTAGGCACTTTATCATTGATATGCATATCCCGTGAACCATTCCTACTTTAATTTTCTAATTATTTGTATATTACACTATGATTAATATATGAAAGACTTAAGCAAGTATTTATCATATTTAAATAAATGAATTGTTGACTATTGTCACCAAGCTCACGCCAAAGGAGTAGTAGTTGGTGTTTCCGGCGGAGTAGACTCAGCTGTTGCAGCCACTATTGCTAACATGCATAACAATATTAAGATATTAGGTGTATGAATGAACATTGACAATAGTAAGTTAGATATTAAATGTATTAATGATTTAAAAAGACAAAACCGTTTTACTATTATTGATGTTAATTTAATGTCTATCTTTAATGCTTATAAAAAAATATTAAAATTAAATAATCGTTTATCCATTTCTAACCTTAAAGCACGACTACGAGCTGTTGCTCTATATGCAATAGCCCAAGAATATAGTTTACTAGTAATGGGTACTGGTAATGCAGACGAACTTCACATGGGGTATTTTACTAAATACGGTGATAGTGCTTGCGACTTATTACCAATTGCTCAATTAACAAAACAACGTGTATTTGAAGCTGCCAAAATATTAAAATTACCATCATCTATTGTTGAAAGAGCACCATCGGCTAGTTTATATGAAAACCAAACCGATGAAGATGAAATGGGTGTTCGCTACCCTATAATTGATGCGTATTTATATGGCAAAACTATTCCTTCAGTCTCTTTAAGCATTATTAAAAAATCTCACCAAATTAATCAGCATAAACTTCATATGCCAGTTAAACCACGCAAATTTGAAAAAATTAAATAATTAATCTTTTACAAATGGAATTAAAGCAATAATTCTAGCTCTTTTAATGGCATTTGCCACCATACGCTGGTGTTTAGTGCAAGCACCAGAAATACGACGTGGAAGAATTTTACCATTATAAGAAATATACTTACTTAATAATTCAACATCTTTGTAATCAATATGGGTAATACCCATTTGACATAAATAACATGCTTTCTTTTTCAAAAAAGGACGAAATTTACGATTACCCATTGGTTTTCTTTTTTCTGCCATACAACTACTCCTTGTTTATTTCATCGAATCATTCTACATCTTGGTTCGTATCAAATTTTGGTTTTTCCGATTTATGTATATCGTGACCTTCAGTTTGCTTAACTATATTTTCTGGGAAAGATTCATCTATTGATTTAGTAGATTCAACTTTAGTAGTAGGAATACTTAAACCACTATTATTATCTTTTTTACTACCAATGGAATTGATAACATCTATCACGATTTCAGTAACATATACTATTTTACCTTCTTTACTAGTAAAACTACGACGTGTCAATTTGCCGTCAACTGCTACTAAGTCACCCTTTTTAAGATAGGTATTAATGAAGTTAGCAGGATTTCTTCAAGCAATGCATGGGAAGAAATAAGCTTCTTGTTTATTAGTGTTATCTTGAGTAGCAATGGTAATACGAGCTTGATTGATACCAGACTTAGTTGTGAACGGTTCTGGGTCGGCCGCTAGTCGACCGACTAAAAATACTTTATTCATGATTTACCTCTTTTTTCATTTCCGCTAATTCTGTTTGAGCTTTCTCACGAGCTTCACGTTCTGTTCTAATACGTGCTTGTTTCTCTTTAAACTTTTTCATTTTAATTTCAGATATTTTAACTTTTTTAGGATTATTAATTGCACGATATCCGTAATCTTTTTCTAAATTAATAATTAAGTGACGTAGCACTATTTTATTAATTAAAGCTAAGCGACGAAATTCAGCAATTTGACTAGGAATGGTACTAATAAAATTGTATTGGAAATATCAACATCTCTTTTGATTTCGAATAATATATGCCATATCTTTTATACCAAGATTGGTAAATTCAAATTTTTCATTTTTATCAATGATATCTATTAATTCTTTGATGGAAGTTTTAGCTGTCTTTTCATCTAATGTTCCATCCACTAATAACATAATTTCATATTTTGCCATATTTATGTAATGCGCTCCTTGTGGGTTATTGTCTTACTCATTTCAGACAAAGAAATACATTTAATCTTGATTAAATGCTAAATGATTATACAAAAGATAGATAAAAAAAAGGGATCCGTTATTTGTTCCACTTTAATGGGTACAGCTTAATGGGTCGGATTAACTTAAACCCATATTAAATTAAAATACCTACGATATAATTATTGACATTCGCAGATGTAGTTCAATGGTAGAACGCAACCTTGCCAAGGTCGAGACGCGAGTTCGATTCTCGTCATCTGCTCCATATAAAACGGTTATTCATAAAGTAATACCGTTTTTTTTATTTACTATTTTAGTAATGATAACATTAACATGCACTATTAAATTAATGTCAAGTTAATATAATTCAATATAAATGTTAGGTTTTACATTAAGTATTTTTTTAATTCCGCTGATTATTATTTTTAATAGTTTTTTTATTGGTAAATTGATTTATCGTTATTCAATTAGTATCAATCCTTATATGACTACGGTCATGGGTTTTTTAACTTACATTAGTATTTTATTTATTTTTTTCTCTTTGTTGTACACATCGGGTGCTGTTATTCTAACTTTTCTCATCTTTTTTATCTCCATTCAAGGTTTGTTGTTAAGTTTATATATTTGAAACTTTCGTTATGCTTTTACTACTATTCATCTACAATTGAAATCACTTTTGCTATTTCTAAGTTTAACATTAGTAAGCGTTGCATTACTAGTTATCATCATTTTATTAGCCTATCATACTCAACCTATTTCCAACGAAATGCAAGACTTATTGAATAAATTTAATGGTCATTTTAAACAATATCAAGATTCTGTCATCTTTTACGATAATGATAAATTTACTTTCGAAAATTTTTCTATTTTTAATGTACTTGCCTGTATTTTTAAACCAGTTTTTAATATTGCCGACAATAATCTTAGTGATTATTTATTTTGGCAACATGTAATCACATTTGGCATTATCTTTAGTTGTGCAATTACAGGTTTCTTTTATCAAAAAGTTAATAATGGTAATTTAATATTTGTACCCATTATTCTTTTAATTAGTCTTATTATTTTTATTTTTTCTTTTATGTTTTTTGAATGCCCGATGATTGGTTATAGTTGAATATGCATTCCTATTATTTTTTATTGTTATCAAACTTTTCAATATCCTTATCATGACGATCGACTAATTAATAATATGTTATTAGTGATTGTAATAAGCACAGCAGCGCTAAGTGTGGATTTAACACTAATCACAACATTACTTTTGATATTTAATTTTTGTCATTCATCCTATAAAAACCTAAATCCTTTTGGACAAAGTTTATATTGTATATTTCCCTTCTTTTACGTTTTCTTCTTGTGAATGCCATTATCATCCTTTATACCGTATGTCATATCACTTACAATTTGATTAATTTCATCATTAGTAATAATTTTGTTATATTCCTCCTATGTTTTTCGCAAAATTATAATGAACATAAATAAATTGGCTTATCGTCACCCTCTTTTTATTGTTTTATTTATTACTGCCATAATATACACTCTAAGTGTCTTTTTCTTCATTACTATTTTCAATTATCATTTTAGTTGACGTCTATGACCTGAAAATTACAATTACATTTGAGGAATTGACATGAAAAAATACCCTAATTTCAATCTTTTTTTTAACGTTGGTTCATGAATTATTTTATGTTTATTACTAATTACTATAATAGTTACTTCAATCATTAAAAAAATACATTTTAATACACAACCTTATTTATTTCTTATCTCTTTAATGATTTTACTTTTTATCAATCCGCTCACATTAAATCTATTTTTAAAAATAACTGAACAAAACCATTTTGTTCTATTAGATTTAGGAATAATTAATTTTTTAATTATTGTTCCTATTACATTGTGATTTATTGAAACAATAATCAATAAACCGATGTTCACTAATCCAAGGAAATTAAATGTCTAATATTCAAAAAAAAATTGAAAATTTAAAGATTAAACTAAATCAATGATCACATGAATACTACGATTTAGATCAACCAACTATTTCTGATGTAGAGTATGATTTGGTATTGCATGAATTAATAAAGTTGGAGACTGCCCATCCGCAATTTGCAACTGATGACTCGCCAACCAAACGAGTTGGAGGTCATGTTGCAACACATTTTACTAAAGTCAAACATAATCTTCCAATGCTTTCTTTATCCAATCAATTTTCTGAAAACGATTTAAAAAAGTTTGATCAAGATATTAAAAAAGAAATTGGCGCAACTAACATAAGTTACAATGTTGAACCAAAAATTGACGGTTTAAGCATTTCTCTAATTTATCTCGATGGTATTTTAAAACAAGCATTAACAAGAGGTGACGGTGAATTTGGTGAAGATGTTACCAATAATGTTCGAACCATTAAATCAATTCCTTTGAAAATCAATACCAAAATACATCACTTAGAAATTCGTGGTGAAGTATTTTTATCATACAAAGAATTTCATAAGATAAATAAAACAATTAAGGACGTTGATCAAAAATTTGCAAACCCTCGTAATGCTGCAGCTGGTTCATTGAGAAATTTAGATTCCGCTATCAGTGCGAAACGTAATTTGGATATGATTGCCTATCATATTCCCAATGAATCAGTTTTAAAAGAATTGGGTATTCATACGCAAGCTGACGTAATTAATAAATTAAAACAATTAGGCTTCAAAGTTGCTAAAGAAATTAAACAATGTAATAATATTGATGAAGTGATTACCTATATTAATGAAATTACTATCAAACGTAATAGTTTAGATTATCCAATTGATGGTATGGTCGTTAAAGAAAATTTAATTAAATTTTACGATATGCTTGGTAATACCTCTAAATTCCCTAAATGAGCCACCGCTTTTAAGTTTCCTCCTGAAATAGCACAAACTAAATTATTGAATATTACAGCCACGGTTGGGCGTACTGGTCGTATTACTTATATAGCTAATTTGCAACCAGTAATTTTAAGTGGTTCAACCATTTCATCAGCAACACTTCATAATGCTGATTACATCAGAGATAACGATATTCGCATTAATGACATAGTAAAAATATTCAAAGCTGCTGAAATTATTCCTAAAGTAATGGGGCCTGTTTTAAATAAACGACCAATCAATACCATTTCTTTTATCCCAATCACTCATTGCCCTAGATGCAATGCTTTATTGGAAAAACAATTAGGAGAAATAGATCAATATTGTACTAACACATCATGTCCTGCAAGGATTTTACAATCAATGATTCATTTTACAAGTAAAAAAGCCATGAATATTGAAGATCTATCAGAAAAAAATTTACAAAAACTCTATGACGCTAACATTATTAATAAAATTCAAGACATTTATAAATTTGGCGAAAAAAAATCCATCATCTTACAATCTGATTTCAAAATTAAAGAAAAGATGTTTAATAATTTTATTAACAATATTAATGCTTCCAAAAATAATTCTTTGGAAAAATTAATTTTTGCTATTGGTATTCGTCATGTTGGTGAAACTACTGCCAAAATATTAGCTAAAACTTTCCGCACAATTGATCATTTAGCTAATGCTTCTTTGAATGAACTAATGAAAATTAATGATATCGGTGAAACCGTCGCCGTTAGCATCGTTGATTTTTTTCGAAATAATGATAATCAACGATTAATTAATGATCTCAAAACACTTGGTGTTAATACTCGCTATCTTCCTAGCATTGATGAATCAAAAGTAGAAAAAAATAGTCAATATTACCAAAAAACTTTTGTTATTACTGGTAGTTTTGATATTCCACGTCATGAAATCAAAAAAAGAATGGAACAAAAATATGATGCTAATGTAATTGATACTATATCTAGATCCACGGATTACCTTATTGTCGGTGAAAATGGCGGCAGTAAAATAAAAAAGGCTAATAAATTAAACATCAAAATTATTCAAACAAAAATCTGAGAATAATTTTCATATTTTAATTTGCATCGAGCTAATGATATTTAGCATTAGTTAGAATTTAGATATTTATTTTTTTATAGAAAAATAGATAGTTTACATCTAATCATATAATATGTGATGCAAATTATTTTACGAATTTGTATCGTTATATACACCTATAATGATTAAATAAAAAATATGATAATTTATGACTCACTTAGTAATAAAAGATATGAATTAATATCTAAGAGCGTTTCAATTTATAATTGTGGTCCCACCGTTTACAACGATATTCATATTGGTAATGCTAGACCATTAATTACTTTCGATGTATTAATACGATTTCTTAGAGCGCTTAGGTTTAATGTAATTTATGTTCATAATATTACCGATATTGACGATAAAATTATTGATCAAGCCAAAATTTTAAAAGAAACTGAAATGGAAGTAGCCAATTATTTCTATCATCATTATCTTGATGTTAATAAGGCTCTAAATATTTTACCTATTGAAAAAATGCCAAAGGTTTCTGAAAATATTCCTGGGATGATTGAATACATTCAAAAGCTTATTGATGCTAAAGCTGCTTATGTTACTAATGAAGGAGACGTCTATTTTGATGTAAAAAGCATTCCTATCTATGGTATTCTTTCACATCAAAATCTTGATCAATTACAAGAGGGCGTAAGAAAAGAATTAACCACTAACAAAAAATCACCGTTAGATTTTGTTTTGTGGAAAAAGACTGAAAATGGTTTAAATTGAAAATCCCCTTGATCCACTGGTAGGCCTGGTTGACACACTGAATGTGCTCTATTTGTCAATAAGTATATTGGCAATCATGCTACTATTCATGGTGGAGGAATTGATTTGAAATTTCCCCACCATGAAAACGAAAATGCTCAAAACTATGCTCTATTCAAAAGAAATATCGCTGACATTTGGATGCATGTAGGTCATGTTAATGTCAACCACGAAAAAATGGCTAAATCTTTAGGCAATTTCATTTTAGTTAAAGATTTGCTACTCCAACATAGTGGTAATGACATTCGTTGGTTTATGTATCAAGCCCGTTACCAAATTCCGCTGGAATTCACTAAAGCTACATTTGAGCAATCATGTAATGAATTATTGAAAATCTTTCAACAGATTAATCAAGGGTATATTCAATTGTACTTACATAACATTAAAATCCTCAAAAGCATTGGTGTAATGGACCAAACTTTTATTAAAACACTAAATGATGATTTGGATTTTCCTAATGCTAAAGCTATTATTGCTAGTCAGATTAAAAGTTTAGCATCTTACATTAGGGGGAGAAAATTCGATAAATTTCAAAAATTATTAAGCACCATCAAAGCTGAATTTAATATTTTAGGCATTGTTTATGTAAACCCATTAGAATGCCCACAAATAAAGTCATTAGTTGATGAATGACAAAAAGCTTTAAAAGAAAAGAATTACATTCTTTCCGATAAATATCGTCAACAATTGATTGATAAAAAGGTAATATAATGACACAACAACTTTTCGGTCGTAAAGTCTTGTTAGAAAATATTAATAACAATCAAATTATTAATGTTGATTTAGCTAAACAAAATCGCGATTTAATCCCCTTGCTTAAAAAACATCATATCAATTTTCAACTACGAGACAACAACTTTTTCAAAAATTATGATTTACATCTTAATCATCAAGGAATAGTTATTAACATGAAGAATAATCAAATTAAAGATTTAACTTCACTAATTACTTTTGTTAAAAATAAACCCCAATCAATTGTTCTGATAATCGATGGTATACAAGATCCACAAAATTTTGGTTCCATATTAAGGACTTGTGACGCAATGCAAGTAGATGGAGTCATTTACAAGAAAGATAATCAAGCACAAATTAATGATTTTGTTTCTAAAACTAGTATGGGGGCTGTTCAATATCTTAATCTTGTTAAAGTAACCAATTTGCATCAAGTGCTTGATCTATTAAAAAATATTGGCTATTGAATTTATGCATCAACGTTATCGAATGACGCTATAGATTATCAAAAAATTAAATATGACTACAAAAGTATAATCATCGTTGGTAATGAAGAAAAAGGTATCTCACCATTACTAAAGAAAACGGCTGATTTCCAAATTAAAATTCCAATGTATGGAAAAATTCAATCACTAAATGTATCTGTTGCAACTGGTGTAATATTAGCAGAAATAAAACGACAATTTAGAATCTATTAATTTGTAACTAAAATTTTAATGTAATTGAAATATTTGAATATCATTTTGTTGGACACTCAAATTCACGAAAATCTTTGTTTGAGTAATTGTACCTATGCCAACACATAATACCATGCTTGGAGCAATACCAATTACTCTGATTCTAATCCGTTTTTTATTTCACTTAATATATTGTTTTGATTGATCGAATTCTATAAATAATTAATACCTTTGCCCAAACATCACATGATTATGTCCCATGCTTCTAGTTCAAAATAAGATATTATTAAAAATTACTATATTTAGCACTTTATTAGTTAGATTGCTAATTTCTTTTATATAATGCTACAACTATGGCAGGAATTAAAAGAGATTATTATGTAGTCTTAGGCATTAGTAAAAATTCTACTCAAGATGAAATAAAACGTGCTTTTAGGAGGTTAGCGATGCAATATCATCCTGATCGTAATAAAGCGCCTGATGCCGAACAGAAATTTAAAGAAATTAATGAAGCTTATGAAGTTTTAAGTGATGAAAAACGTCGTAAAACTTATGATCAATTTGGACACGAAGGATTGAATCAACAAGGATGAACTGGTGGTAGTAATCCATTTGACATTTTTAATGAAATGTTCGGTGGAAGTGGTGGAGGGGTAAAATTTTCCTTTGGTGGTAATAGTGGTGGTTTTGGGAGCATTTTTGAAGAAATGTTTAATGGTGGAACCCGAAGAAGAACCAACAAACGACAAAGCCAACAAATTTATGAAATAGATATTGACGCTAATTTAACTATTACTTTCTTGGAAAGTATTTTAGGAGTTAAACGTAAGGTGAAGATTAACACTAAACATCAATGCCCTCATTGTCATGGTAGCGGTGCCGATACACCAAGCGATATTAAAACTTGTTCACGTTGTCATGGTACTGGTGTAATAACTACAAGACAAAGAACTATTCTTGGAATTATGGAATCACAAGAATATTGCCCAGATTGTAAGGGCTCTGGCAAAATTATTACAAAAGTATGCTCGCAATGTCATGGACACAAATACATTGAAAGGGAGGATTTTATTGAATTGGACATCAAACCCGGTGTAACTAATGGTTCCATACTCCAATATTCAAACAAGGGTAATTCATGAAGTAATAATGTTGGTGATTTAAATTTAACTATTTATGTACAACCGTCACGTATATTTAAACGTAAAAACCAAACCATATATGCTAATGTTTTAGTTGATCCAATTGATGCCATTACGGGAAGCATAATTAAGATTCCTACACCATATGGCATTAAAGAAATCGAAATGAAATCTAATACTGCTAATGGTGAAGAAATCAATGTTAGTGGTTTTGGCATCAAAAACATTAAACATAAAATGTTTGGTGGGCCCGCTAATGGTGATTTAGTGGTTACCATTGTCTATGCACGCCCCAAAAAATACACTAAATCTGAAATTGAGAAATTGAAACTAATAAATAATGATAAAAATCAAGAAGTAGCAGAATTTGAACAAATAGTTAGTAAGGAGGTAAGCTAATATGCCAAAGCATGAAAATAAAAAAGAAAAAGTTGAAATTAAAGAAAATTCTGAAAAAGAAGAAACTAATATATTGAACGAGCAGGAAATTTCAAAATCTATTGACACTATTAATCCTAAAACTAAAGAACAACAAGAACTTGAAAATTTGATTCAACAAGTTGCTGCACTAAACGAAATTATTATTGCAAAAGATGCTCACATTGCAAAATTGCAAAATGAAATTAATCAGATTAATCAAGACTATGTTACTAAAATTACTGAAAAAACTAATGAAGCTAATACTACTCTAAAAGCTAAAATTGAAGAATTGACTAATAAAGCTAATCAAGAATTATCTATGCATAAAAAATATGCTTTAGAAAAACAAGCAATTAACTTAATCGATATTATTAATCAATTTGCCATGGCATTAGATTACAAACCTACTGATCCTAATATTGTCAAGTATCAATCAGGCTTTCAAATGTTTTTAACGATGTTTAAAAATTTACTAACTGAACTGGGTATTAACGAAATCGTCGTTAATATCGGTGATGAATTTAATCCTGAAATAATGGAATGCATTGAATTTGTTCATTCAAATGAATTAACTGATAACAAAGTGGCTAAAATAATTACTAAGGGTTATAAACTCTATGATCGTTTAATTAAACCAACTAGTGTTAATATAGTTCGTAAAAAAAGTTAATAACTATCATTTGGTGGAATGGCAATCGTTAAATTATCAAAATAATACGCTCCACTAATTCATGTACCGTCGTTCAATGGCGAAGTGTTTTGATCGTACGGTAAACTAGAATCTCTCTCCGCATATCATCACTGGTTTTCTTTCTTAGATAAATCAGGAATTACATCAAATTGGTTGATTGGATCATAATGTCCATAACCATAGAAATCTTCATCAGCATCTCAACGAGAGCCGAAACATTTAACAATTGCATTCGGCTCCGTTTGACTTACAGCAGATTGTGCATATTTTCAATTAACTTCATTTCTCATACCATTGTAGTATAAACCTTTAGTAGGTGCAATTCCATATGGATAAGAATTTAATCCTTTTGTTGCATTATTGAAAGTTACATTTTTAAAATTATAAATTCATTCTTTCGCCCAATACCCGTGGTAATGAAAATCATATGTCTCACCAGCGCTCCCATCAAATGTTCCAGTAAAATCATCAACAGGTGATCAAAATGCATAAACAGGTCTTTCATAAATTACATGTGAATATAAATCGTAATGATATTGTCCATCATCATTATTTTTTGTTCATGTAACTTTAGTTTCTAGTTTTCAATGACGACTCCCACCATACAAATAATGCCCTTCTTTATCAAATTTGCCATAATAACCATTGTCAGCAATGTAAGGCCCGGTTGCAGCAGTATTATCAGTAGTCTGTCTCACATTGTGAGTGGTAGTTGCATTTGGATCAATAACTGCATTTGTAAAGTCAGTTGCTGTACTTGTTCTAAGAACATCGGTATTATTAAAAAAATCTACAGCAGTTTTTGGTTGAATCATTGTAGCAGAATGTGCTTCATATTTTTCTGTGTTATCATTTCACTCATTCATGGGTGCAGAAAAAATACCACCAAATCTACCATGGTAAAGAATAGCATCTGCATCAAACATTTGGGCAATGGTTCAATCAGCCGCTACTTTTTTCGGATCATTTAAATAATCCTCGCTTAATTGAATCAATTCTTCATTAGTTATGACAGTTTGAGCTACGGCTGGTTTAATGATTGAATCGTAACTAGTGCTATCAGTAACATGTTTGGTAATGGAATTAGAACAGCTTGTTAACAAAGTAGTGCATACCAAGATGGGGACAGTAACAACAACTAATGTCAATGAGATAAACAAATTACTCTTTTTCATGACACTATCAAATATAGCATTATTTTCGATAATCTTTTCAAATTTTCGACCTTAAAATTTCTATTTCTTGTTTGTATAAAGGCTGACCACCTCATCATGGTGTTTCCAAAATTTTAGGGATATCTATTAATCTTTGATCATGAACATATTTTAATAATGTCTCAAAACCAATCGTACCATAGCCAATATTTTCATGACGATCTTTATTAGCTCCTTTTTTATTTTTGGAATCATTTAAATGAATGACTTTCAAATAATGCAAACCAATAATCCTATCAAAGCCTTCTAAAACTTGATCAATATCTTTGTCATCATAGCCTGCATCATTAATATGACATGTGTCCAGACATACACCAATAAGATGTTTATTTTTAATGAGATTAATTATTTGTTTTAGCTCTTCAAAAGTACGTCCAATTTCTGAACCCTTACCTGACATAGTTTCTAAACATATAATTACATCTTTATTAATCTGATTAATTTCATTAATAGCCTTTGCAATATTTTGAATGGCTTTTTCTTTGCTAATACCAATTGCATTGCCTGGATGTAACACTAAATAACTACAACCAATTTCTTTTGTACGATAAACTTCTGTTTTTAAAATTTGTGTTGCAATCGCATGTTTTTGATTTTCGTTGCTCCCAATATTAATAATGTATGGAGCGTGGATAACTAAATTTCCAATATTAATATCATGTTCTTTTAAATATTGATGAAATTCAGGAATCCTTAACCGATTCAACGGTGTACGAATTGAATTTTGTGGAGCACCTGTATAAAACATAAAAGTATTAGCCTTAAAACCAATTGCACTTCTTGCACTACCTAACAAATAGTCAGGTTTGCTCATACTAACATGACTTCCAAGTAAAATCTTTTGCATTAAATGCCCACTTTTTTATAGATGTAATTAATTTTTTTAAAATAATAGCTTAAATCAAAACAATCATTAATATCTTTAATGGTAAGTTTATGCATTACATCTTTGTTTTTCAGTAACAATTCTTTAAATGAAACGACGTTGTTATAAGCTTCCATGGCAATAGGTTGTACCATATCATATGCTTTTTCACGACTGCAGTTTTTAGTAATTAATTTATTCATCACACGTTGGGCAAAAATAACGCCATGAGTTAAATTAATATTTTTTAACATTTGTTTTGGATAGATCACTAAATTATCCAAAACAGTTGTATAACGATTTAGCATATAGTCCAAAAGAATCGTAGCGTCAGGTAAAATGATGCGTTCAGTTGATGAATGTGATATGTCACGTTCATGCCATAATGCTATATTTTCATAACTAGCAATCATGTAACCTCTCAATACACGAGCGCATCCACACATATTCTCACTAGCAATTGGATTCCGTTTATGTGGCATAGCAGAAGAACCTTTTTGACCTTTAGCAAACATTTCTTCTACTTCGTGTACTTCCGTACGTTGTAGATGTCGAATTTCTGTAGCAATTTTTTCAATCGTTGTTCCGATAAGAGCAAGCGTAGCGAAATATTCTGCATATACATCACGTTGAATTACTTGGGTGGCAATATTAACTTCGCGAATACCTAATCGCTTACAAACATATTGTTGTACGAAAGGTTCGTTGTTAGCAAAATTGCCAACCGCACCCGATAATTTGCCTACTTCAATATTCTTACTCGTTGATTTAAATCTATGAATGTTACGTTGCATTTCATCATATCAAAGGGCTCATTTCAAACCAAAACTAGTAATGTCAGCATGAATACCATGTGTGCGGCCAATACAAGGAGTATTTTTATATTGAATAGCTTTAGCTTTCAATACTTTAGCAAATTTAATAAGATCATTCGATATGATGGCATTCGCCTGTTTGATTAAATATGCGTTAGCAGTATCCACTACATCAGTAGAGGTTAATCCATAATGAATTCATTGTTTTTCTTTACCTAAAGAATCACTCACATTGCGAGTAAAAGCAATAATATCATGATGAGTAGTCCTCTCAATTTCATTAATCCGGTTAACATTAAATTTAGCTTTTTTACGAATAAGTTGTACATCTTTGGACGGAATTACACCTAATTTATTTCATGCTTCGCATGCCAATATTTCAATTTCTAAATAAGCAGTAAATTTACTATGTGTTGTTCAAATTTTGCTCATCTCTTCACGAGAATAACGTTCAATCATGCGATCTTCCTTTAAAATATAAACGAGTATAGTATAGCGTTTTATGGCTTAGAATTATCATTTAAGTATTTAAATCTATTCTAGAAAGACGAATATAATTTTTGCGTGAAAAAAATCTTTGTTTATAAAACTATTACGCAAGATCAAATAAATAAATTATTAAAAATAGAGCCTAAGTTAACTAATTATTTGAATTTGTCCAAACCATTCACCGTTCGTATCATGCCAGATCATTATCAATGTCTGGTTCATTCGATTATTAGTCAACAATTATCTAATGCAGCAGTTGATACAATTTGACGTAAATTAATCTTTAACTTTCCTAAACTTAGCCCAAAGATGATTAGTAGTGCTACAAGTGAACAAATGAGGTCGATTGGTTTATCGCCACAAAAAGTTTCTTTAATTAAAAAAATTTCTTATGACATTATTGACAAGAAACTTAATTTAAATAAACTAGCCAAATTAAGTAGTGAACAAATTCATAATACTTTAATAAAATATAAATATTTAGGTAATTGGACTATATCAATGATATTAATATTTACTTATTTTCGTAACGATATATTACCAATTAGTGATTTTGGCATACGTAAAGGGTTAAATAAACTTTATGATGAAAATAAAATAAATAATGAATTCATTCAAAATTTAAAGCAACGACTCGGACAATATGCTACACTATTTAGTTTCTGTTTGTGACGCATTAATCAAAATGTTTAACATTAATTTCGTCTTTATTGTGTAACGCTTCAATTGCTCCTTTAATTGCATGTACAGCAATATCATTCATGCGATACCACGGTATGACAATATCAGCCTCTGCTTTCAACGGTTGCACAAAAGTTCGATGCATCTTACGAACTGTATTACGTCATTGACCGATAATATTTTCATCAGTACGACCTCGTTCATTTTTATCACGTAATAATCTTCTAATAAAACGCTCATCATCTGGTGTATCTACAAAAATTTTAATATCCGCTAATTCGTTAATACGTTGATCATACAAAGATAAAATACCTTCAAAAATAATTACATCAGTAGAATTGATTATTTCTGTTTTATCGCTACGCTCAGATTTAGTAAAATCATAAATAGGAATGTAAACCGTTTCCTTTCTTAATAATTTAATTAGAAATTTATTCATTAAATCTCAATCAAAAGCATTGGGATGGTCAAAATTATGTTTAAAGTAAATGTCCTGAGCCATATACTCACGTTTTTTGTAAAAACCATCCATTGAAATAATTTGTGAAGTAATATGTTTTGGTAAAATTTTTTTAATTTCGTTTGCAATTGTTGTTTTACCACTACCAGTGCCACCACAAACAATAATTAACATGGTTTTATTTTTCATAAATAAGTTATATTTTATAAAATTGCTTTACGCGTATAAATATTTACTTTAACATATGATCGCTATCATTTAATTCAAATTTTTTATGGTTTAAATAATTTAAAACACCTGCGTCATTTCTGAAATTAAAAACAATTTTTGTAGCCATCAATACTTGATGGGAGTATAAGTTTGCTTTTGAATATGTTTTGGTTGTATATTTTTGTTCTCCTACTAGAGGATGATTAATGAAAGCCATATGGGCACGAATTTGATGTGTTTTACCTGTGATTAATTTGATTTGTAGTAGAGAAGTATCTTTACTGTATGAAATTGTACGATATTCAGTAATAATAGATTGAGAATTATCATTAATTGGTTTGCTAGTAATTTTTACAATCTTTGTTTTAAGATTACGTGTTAAATAATCTTGTAATATTCCGTTTTTTGGTTTTACAATACCGTGAACACGGCAAAGATAATATTTGTCAATTTCATGATATTTAATTTTTTCATTTAAAACTCGTAATGATTCAGCATTTTTGGCAGCCAATACTAATCCTCCTGTATTACGATCTATACGATGCACCAAGGCAGGAATAAAACTGTTTTCTTTAGCATAGTCTCATTCTTTCTTCTCATATAAATAATGTTGAATCCGATTAATAAGAGTATCAATTTTATTTTTTTCATCATTATGCACAACCAAACCAACTGGTTTATTTACTAACAAAATGTTTTTGTCTTCATAAACAATATCTAATTTATTTGGTGCTAATAAAAAATCAGTATAAGTTTTCTTTTTAGATAGTAAATCGTCATTTATGTAAATTGATAATTTATCATTATGTTGCAAACGATAATCGGGTTTAATTCTTCTATCATTAACTTTGATTCTCTTAATACGTAAATAACGATAAATCAAGCCTAAACTCAATTTGGGATAAGCTTTCCGTATGAAATTATCAATCCGTTGATTGACATCATTGTGATTTATAAGTATTGTTTGCATAATTGATACAAAATAATTCCTACCGCTACTGATACATTAAGTGAATTAATATTAGAATCAATCGGAATATAAATAGCTTCATCGCATATTTTCAAAATATCAGTTTTTAAGCCGTTGCCTTCGTTGCCAAAAACGATTGCAATTGAATTATGGTTAAAATCAACATTATTTAATTTTTTGGCAGATAACGATACAACTGTAGCATAAACTTTAAACTCTTGTTCATGCAACTGGTCAATAATATCGTTTAAATTAGTAACAAATTTAATTGGAATGCTAAAACAATTACCCATAGTAGCTCGAATAATTTGTGGATTATATAAATCAACACTATCATTAGAGATAATTAATCCGCTCATTTTAAAACCAACCGCCGTTCTAATGATAGAACCTAAATTACCTGGATTTTGAATTCGATCCAAGATGATATATTTACCATTCTTGCTAATATTAAATTTATCTTTTGGTTTGTTGAAAACACCTATTAATCCATCCGAATTAGCAAGTGATGTTAATGAGTTGTAAATAATATTAGGTAAAATAACCACATCTATACCATTTTTTTCATAATCCTTTGCTATTTGAAAGTACTTGGAATCACTTGAAATAATTAAATTTCGTATTTTAATCTTATTTTTTACTAATGTTTCTATCACACGATAAGATTCTGCCACAAATAAATTTGTTAAATGACGATATTTTTTATCAACCATTAATTTATTGACAGATTTGATTAATTTATTATTTTTTGAAGTAATTTTAATCATTTCAATGATTATAACATTGTTTATTTTCCTAATTTAGGATGACCGTTTACCTTACAATGCATAAAAATATTTTGTCCTTAAAGTTCGTGTAAAATAGAAAGAATGATTATTAAAATAATAACAATTGCAGCAATAACAAATACTAACCAATAGAATCAATGTCTTTCATAAAATTTTTCTTTTAATTTTTGCTCTTGTACATTAAAAGTCTTATTTAACTGGAATGTACGTTCATTTTTAGGTTTTAACAGTTTAGCAAAAGATGCTTTTTGGATATCATCAGTATAAGCTTTAAGATCAGCAATAATTTGATTAATAGATTGATAACGAAATTTTAAGTCGTTATCTTTAGAAGCAATGCAACGAAAAATAATGTTTTCAATCGCTATAGGTATGTTGGGATTAATATCGCTAATACACATCATGTCATATTTCAATGGTAGATCCATTATTCCTTGATCATTTTCATCTGCCGATTTAAATGGCTTTTCACCCATAAGCATTTCATAAAAAATAATTCCTAAAGAAAAAAAATCACATTGAATGCTAATATATTTATCACGTTCATTTTTTGGTATACGAGACATTGTTTTAAGATCAGGCGAAATATAAGGATATGTTCCAAAAATAGACTCTTCGTTGGTAATGATTTGTTTATCATTAAGAGAAGATTCAATTACAACAGATGAAATACCAAAGTCAATAATTTTTACATGCATTAAATCTTTAGTTAACATAATATTTTCAGGTTTTAAGTCACGATGAATAATTTTTTCATTGAAACTATGCAATTCTTTAATACCTTCTAAAATCTTAGAAAAATAAAAAATACTCTCACGCACATTTAAACTGCCCACTTTTTCAAGATGAGCATGGAGTGAAATGCCATCGATGTATTGCATTACAATGATAATAGTGTTACCATTATTCATCTTGTCTACCTCATAAGTGTTGACAATATTTTTTTTATTGGAAACTCTCTGACTTGTCACACATTCATCATGAATTTTAATTCATTCTGCTTCTTTTCAAGTTTCATCACGGTTAATTACTTTAATAGCTACATATTTATTATCTTTATTAGCTAAAAAATCATTTTCCTTAATAGTAGTATCCAATGCTTTATAAACGATTGAGGACATTCCCCCGGCTCCTAAACGATTTACAATTTGATATTTACGTAAAACAATATCATTGGGTTGAAATTGTATCTTAGTAAATTTAGTTTGAGAACTATTACTTGACATCTCCATTAACAGTCTCCATAACTACGCAAGTTAAATTATCATTACTTTTGTTTTGAATCGCCATTTGAATTAAACTTTTAGCAATAGTGCTAAAATTATTTGTATTATTTTTCATAATATTATTTACATCTGCTAATTTTAAATAATGATAAACTCCATCTGTGGCTTGAAACAAAATGTCACCTAATTCAATCTTAAATACGAATTTGTCGTAATCAATGTGAGCATTGGTACCACTTTCTAAACATTTAGTTAATGCTAATAATTGATTACGATATTGCATGCATAATTCATTAACATTAATAGTTTTATCTTTTTCAGCCAAATCAATAAAATGGTTATAGAGATTGTGGTCACGAGTAATTTGTATCCAACTATTACTAACTAACGAAAAATGATACAAGCGTGAATCGCCCAAATTGTAAGTAACTACTTTATTATTGTCTACGAAAGTAACAACTAAAGTAGTCCCAATTTTACGACCATTCAATTTTTTATTAGCAACACTCGTAATCTTGTTATATGAACTCTTCAAGCATTTATTAAAAAAACGATCAATATTAAAAATTTTAGAATGGCGCTCAAAATTTTCTCTAAAAACATCAACAGTTATAAAAGAAGCAATTTGACTATCATCTTGTGAGCCAATTCCATCACAAACCACAATAAGATACTGATTATTCTTATTTAAACCAATTCAACTAGCATCTTCATTAATACTTCGAATGCCTCGATTGGTTGCAATTGAATAATTAAACAAAAAATTTGAATTCATTAACCCATCAATTATACTTTGTTGCTTTTTCTAACGTATAAATTTACATTCATCCACTATTTGTTTAATTATTTTTTTTTAATTTCGTAATGTTCAAATTAATAAAGAAGCTTTTTTTGTTTAAGAAAATTGCTTACAAGATTGTTGACTTGATCAACTGTTTCAAGTTCTAATGCTTTGGTAGCTATTTTTTTACATTCCTCAAAGGATAAATGGTTTACAATCATTCTTGCTTTGGGAATAGAAGTAGCACTCATAGAAAATTCATCTAAACCTAAACCTAATAATAATGGAATGGAATTGATATCACCAGCCATTTCACCACACATGCCTACTCATCGTTTATTGTGATGCCCACCATCAATTGTTAATTTAATTAACGATAATAATGAGGGATTGTTGGGTTGATACAAATATGACACTTTTTGCGACATACGGTCGCAAGCAAAAGTGTATTGATTTAAATCATTAGTACCAATTGAAAAGAAATCAGCATACTTACCAAAGGCTTTGGCAAGTATGGCAGAAGCAGGAATTTCAATCATCATACCCAATTGAATTTGATCACTAACTTTATGACCTTCTTTGCGCAATTCTGCAAAAGTTGCTTCGGCGAATAATTTTGCTGTTTTAAATTCATCAATAGTGGCAATCATCGGAAACATGATTCCTAATTTACCATAAATTGATGCTCTTCCTAGGGCACGGAGTTGAACTTTGAAAATATCTTTATTGTCTAAACAAAAACGAATAGCTCGATAGCCTAAAAAGGGGTTCGTTTCTTGAGGAAATTGGTAATACGAAAGTTTTTTATCGCCTCCAATATCCAACGTACGAATAATCACTAATTTATCAGGCATTTGTTTTAAAACTAATTTATAACCTTCGAATTGTTCTTCCTCAGTTGGTCAATGATCATTATCCATATAAAGGAACTCACTACGATATAAACCAATACCTTCTGCACCATTAGTTAGAGCGGTTTTAGCATCAATGGGTTTGCCAATGTTAGCGCCCAATTTTACTTGATAACCATCTGTAGTCACAGAAGACATATTAATGTATTTTTTTAACTCTTCTTTTTCTTTTAAAAAAATACTAATGCGTTTTTTTCAATCATCAATATTTTTGGGTTCAATTTCAATTTCACCATTTGTACCATCTAATCCGATAAAACAATCATTTTTAATTAATTCTAGAATATTATTAACGCCTAAAACTGCCGGTATTTCCATTGTTCTAGCCATAATTGCCGCATGACTGGTGCGACCACCGACTTCTGTAATAAAACCCTTAACATATTTTTTATCTAATAAAGCAGTTTCCGAAGGAGTTAAATCATGGGCCACTAAAATAACTTCTTGACTGATATTGGCAATGTCTGGTAATGGAATATTTAGAAAAACACTCAAAATTCTTTTTTTTACATCCAACACATCAGCCGCACGTTCTTTAAAATAAACGTCTTGCATGTTTTTAAAAGTCTCATGATATTTATTAAAAACATAATCAATGGCAAAAGCTCCATTAACTTTAGTGCTTGCAATAATATTTATAATTTCTTGTTTAATTTCTGGATCATTTACAATTTGAATGTGGGCGTCGAAGACTTCAGCCTTATCAACACCAATTTTTTGAATAGCAACAGTTTTAATTTTTTCCAATTGAGTCACTGTTTTATTCAACGCTTCTTGATACAGTTTAATTTCGTTGTCTAAATTAGTAATCGGCTTATCACTAATATCAAATTTTGGTGAAACTAATAAATAAGCTTTGCTAACTGCAATTCCTGCACTAGCCCCAATTCCTTTTAGCGTTTTATTCATAAACAACTTATTTTACTTCAATAATTTTTGTACCTTTAGTAACGTTCCCTGTAACCAAAATATCAGAAATAATTTTGTTAGTACTGAATTCGTTATTAATAATAATGACAGGAGTGATCGTATCCAATTTATTTGATTTAATGAATGACAAATCAGCAGTAATAACTGGAGTACCTGTTTTAACACGATCACCTGTTTTAACGTGAATCTCAAATCCCTTAATAGGTTCTTCAGGTTTACGTTTAGAATTAATGTTAACTGTATCAATTCCAATATGAATAAGAATTTCAACTCCACTATTACTTTTAATGGAAAAAGCATGCCCTGTTTCTGCTACTAATGTCAATTCACCATCAATTGGTGCCACAAATTCACCGCTGCTTGGAATAATAGCGAAACCGCGTCCAATCATATTTTGACTAAAAGTTTCATCCTTTACTTTTTCAGTTGAAACTACTTCACCGTCAACTGGTGCACAAACATTTAAAACATCAACAACTGTTTCTTGTTTATTTTTCTTACCAAATAATTTACTAAAAAATCCCATAATATTGTCTTTCCTCTATCATCTAAAAACTTTAGGTATTATATGTGGTTTATAAAATACATAACAATTAGTTTTAGTCAGGTTGAGAAAAACTTATCATAATCCCAAAAGCTGCTAGAAAAAATACAATTGTCATTATTATCAAAATAATTGTAATCATCAAAGATCAAATCATACGATTTTTATAAAACCATTTACTGAGTCAATTTTTACTATTGGCTATATTCGTATCTACTTTATTACGGAAACAATATGTAACCCATCATATAGATAAACTGCTAATTATTAAACAGATGCAAGCAGTAACTAAAAAAATAATTGATTCAGTATTATTGTGTCAACCAGAATTTAACACATTAAACCAATCAATTCTATTATTTAAATTAATTTATTGTCGCGCATTACTTTTTCAATAGCAACAATTGCTTGAGTTTCATCTAAACCCTTAACGACAATTTCCACTTTACTATTTGACTTAACTCCAAGCGCCATTAAATTAATTAATGATTTAGCATTTGCTTCTTTTCCATCCAAAACAATTTTAATGTCAGATTTATATTTAGTGGCTTCCCCTGTAATTTTACTTGCCGGGCGAGCATGTAATCCAATTGGGTCGATAATTTTTACTTGAATTGATTTCATTTGTTACCTCAAATTTTTATTTTTAGTTAATATAGCATATTTTTTTAATTTAATTGATAATAACTAAGTTCATGAAATCTACAATAACTTTAAATGACATTAAGAAAGCGCAAAAAAACATTGCGAGAATAGTTAAAACAACGGATTTAATTTATGACTATTCAACTAGTCATAAATTAAAAGCAAATGTTTATTTAAAGTTAGAAAACACCCAAATAGTTAAATCATTCAAAATCCGTGGGGCTTTAAATGCGATTAAAAATTTATCTCCTAGACAAGCTAAAATTGGGGTAATTGCTGCTAGTGCTGGTAATCATGCCCAAGGGGTCGCATATTCAGCCACTCAATTAGGCATTAAATCTATCATTGTGATGCCTAGTTCTGCTCCATTAAGTAAAGTAAAAGCCACGTTAGGATTTGGCGGAGAAGTAGTTTTTGGACCAACTGCTTTATTTGATGACGCTAATAAATTTTCTCAAGAATTAGCTAAGAAACATAATTTTACTCTGATCCCACCATATGATCATCCTGATGTAATAGCTGGTCAAGGTACGATTGGTTTAGAAATATTAAAACAAAATCCCGAAATTGATACAGTTATTGTACAAATTGGTGGTGGCGGTTTAATTGCTGGTGTCGCAACAGCCATCAAAACTATTAAACCTAATTGTGAGATCATCGGTGTTCAATCTGAAAATTTCCCCGATGCACGCGATTTATTTAAAGGTAATTGTCTAAAATCTAATCATCGTTATGAATCTTCTATCGCTGATGGAATTCATGTAAAGAAACCATCGTTGTTAGCTGTTCGAATTATGAAAAAATATGTTAAAGATATCGTTACAGTTAATAATACTGAAATTGAAAAAGCAATTTTATGATTAGCTGAAAAAAGTAAAGTTGTGTCGGAAGGAGCAGGAGCAGTCGGATTAGCCGCAATTTTAGCTAAAAAAATTAATGTGCAAGGGAAAAATGTTGCTTTGATTATTTCAGGTGGGAATATTGATATTGATCGTTTTATTAATGCTTGTATGAACACTTTAAAAGTAGAACACCGAAGAGCAGTATTTAAATATTGATATACACCAAGTACTTTTAAAACTCTAATTAATTATTTACCATCTGTTAGTGGACGAGTTTATTTAATTAATACACCCCACCCAATTTGTTTAAAAGATCAGTTAAAAAAAGGGTGAAATGAATTAATTTTATTTGTGCCGAGTTATAAAAAAAGCAAAAGTTTTTTCACACACCTGTCTAATAATAAGGTTAAATATAAAATTGTATAAACCTTATTTATGAGTACGATTATGAAGAAACTACAGAAATATCTTTTAGTGATTTGACAATGAGTATGGACTCAAACACAGATGTCAACAATTATTTTTTATGGTTTAATTTAGACAATGTTTTAGTTGAACAAATTTCATAACCAAAAATTTGATACCCTAATATTACATAAGCATATTTGCTTATAAAACAATAATAATATTCCTCTCTTCTTTTTTGTGTTTTCTCAAAGGTTATAGTTTTTAAGTTTCATGTTAATGCTCTTATGATAATTTTTAGTCACTAAATAGTAGGTATAGTAGTAATTTGCTTTCCTTTTGATTTAATTAATTGGTTAACACCAAGAGAAATAATTAGGATATTTTAGTACTTTTAATCATGTTAAATTAATATAATTTCCGTTGTAGACACATGAAAAGTATTATAAGTGGTATTCAACCAACTAATAGGTTAACTTTAGGAAATTATTTTGGTGCAATCAAACAATTTGTAACATTGCAAAATGACTATCTAATGTATATTTTTATCGCTGATTTACATGCTTTAAGTATCCCATTTGATCCTAAAACACTCTATCAAAATAAATTGAATTTGATCGCTAGTTATCAAGCGCTGGGATTAGATTTCACTAAAGTGATTGTTTTTAATCAATCTGACATATCAGCTCACACCGCTCTGAGTTGAATATTAACTTGTCATACTACTATGGGTGAATTAAGTCGCATGACACAATTCAAAGATAAATCCGCTAAATTAACACTAAGTAATAAAACTACTACTATCCCCTCTGGTTTATTTTTGTATCCCACATTAATGGCAGCCGATATTTTACTTTATGATGCAGATTATGTATTAGTGGGGGCTGATCAAAGACAACATCTAGAATTAACTCGTAATATCGCTTCAAGGATGAATCATAAGTATAATAATTTATTTAGAATTCCTGAACCAATGATTCCTGAAAATGGTGCTAAAATTATGGATTTAGTCAATCCATTAATAAAAATGTCTAAATCTAATGCAAATGAAAAAGGCACGATATTTTTATTAGACTCTCCACAATCAGTGGAAAATAAAATAATGAATGCTAAAACAGACTCATTTAATAAAATTAATTTTGATGAACAAAATCAACCAGGAATTAGTAATCTTTTAACCATTTATAGTTGTCTAACTAATCAACCTATTAAATCATTAATAAAACAATATCAAAACAAAAATTATGGTGAATTTAAACATGATTTAGCTAAAGTAGTTGTTGATTTCCTGAAAGACTTTCAAAATCATTACCATCAAAATATTACCAACATTGATAATTTAACTTCTATTTTAAAGAAAAATGCAATTGCTTGCGAAAAAATAACTAATAATAAGTTGGCAAAAGTGTATCAGTCAATTGGTTTGACTAAATAATAGTATTTTATTTCGCTTAGCTTAAATCTGATTGCTTTATGACTTTAGCATTAACTAATGCATTAGTTAATAAACTTAATACATTAACTATTTGATTAACCTTGACTTCCAATTGGTTAAATCTAATCTCTAATTTGTCAAATCTTTTTTCTAATTTATTGAATCTATTTTCTAACTTATTAAATCTATCTTCCAGTTGATTAAACCTAGTTTCTAATTGATTAAATTTAGCATCAACATATTCAATAGTTGCATACTTTGGTTCTGTTGACATATATTGTTTTACTCCTAACTCTATTAAATCATTTTTTACACTAGAAATCACATCAATGTTATCAAATTCTTTAAGAATTTGTTTGTGAGTTCGCTTATATGATGCAGATCCATTGCAAAAATAGTTTGTTTATCTAAATATCCTTCTATTGCACCATTTTTTATGAGTATTTCAATAATTCTATTAATTACCTTACATGGTAATTCTTGGGCTATTTTTATATATTTCATTCCAACCACTCCTAATATAGGAATAGACAAAAAAATACTTTTTTGCTTATTTTATTTTTAATTTTGTTTAATTCACATATGTTAAATATTGTTCTATTAGAACCAGAAATACCTGAGAACACTGGTAATATTGCCAGAATGTGTGTTGGTTTGAATGCAACACTACATTTAATTAAACCATACGGTTTCTTTTTGAATAATAAACACCTTAAACGTAGCGGCTTGGATTATTGAAAATATTTAAAACTAATTGAACATGATTGTTACGAAGAATTTATTAATACCATCCCAAAAAATACACAAGTCTACTATATAACCCGTTATGGAACAAAAATACCTAACCATTTAACTTTTCATATGGACATACCTACTTATTTTGTTTTCGGAAAGGAATCTTCCGGCATACCCAAACAGATTCTTAATCATAATAAAGTACATACAATACGGATTCCTACTAGCATTAATATTCGTAGTTTAAACCTATCAAATTGTGTAGCAATTATTGGTTATGAATACGTAAAACAAAATAAATATAAAGGTTTATGTCAAAATGAACCACATAAACCTTTAATTGATTAATGATGTTGATAAATTAAAGGCTATAAAATTTTTGACTAAATGTAATCCATCCATTTTTGAATTGATCAATTAAATTATTATTTACATATATTTTACCGTCATCTTTGTCTTTAATATATGAATAAAGAAGAAAGTCCTTAGGATATGAAAAATAGTCATTAACATTTAAATATAGTTCTTTAAATTTAGTGCCATCAAAACAATTTGTACCAAAATTGTTTTGAGAACGACTATTAATCTTAACTGCATGAGCACCGCTAAAAGCAAAAAAATTATTACCGTAATTTTTAAGACTTGGAGGAAATTCAACAGTCCCAACTATTGGCATACCAGAGAAAGAAGCATAATTGGTAGAAACTAAATTACTTTCATCTTCAAAGATTAAATTTAATGAATTTTGGTTAGAACCAGAATAATCATAACCCGCATTTAAAAATGCTTGCGTTCCAATAATTCTAACAGACTTAGGAATTACTAAGTCTCCATTAAGTGCGAGCGTTTCATTGAATGCACTATCCGCAATGGAAACACAATGAGGAGGTAATTTTAATTCTGCTAGATTAGTGCATGAAAGCGCCATTGAATTAGGAATATTAGTAAGCGAACTGCAGGACGAAAAATCTAATTTTTCTAAAGCAGTACAATAAGCAAAAGCTTCAATACCAATATTGACGATAGTAGATGGAAAATTAATTATCTTAATTGTACCACAATGATCAAAGGCATAATTACCAATTGTAATGCATTTACTTTCATTAGGAAAATCAACTGTAGTCACACCATTTATTACATTGCTTTTAAAGGCACTATCACCAATTTTAGTTATTTCACGTGGAATATGCAATATTTTTTTATTATTGACACTTGTAACTCCAGATAAAGTTGAATCATTAATTATCAAATTAGCTTTTGGTATTCATTCATCTTCTCATTGTTCTGGTGTTGGTGCAGGCGGAATATATTTTTCAACATTAATAGTTATTGATTCTTGTGGTTTATTTTGCGAATATGGATATTTCGCATAGATCAAGAAAGTAGCATCTTCTGAAATGATTACACCCGTTTCCAATGTGATAGTTAAAGTGTTTTCTTCTTGTTGAAAAAAGATTGGTAAATTCTTTACTTCTGAATAATCATATGTAATATTCTTCGGTAATTGGGTTGGATCATCTAAATTAATTGTTGATGTTACACTATCACAAAAATTCGTTTGACCTAAATTAATGGAATTTTTTGAAATAGAAATTTGAGCATTTGGGTAAACATGAGTGTATGCTTCAAGTTTTATTTTAATAGGTATCCTTGGTTTATTTGTAGAATTAGGGTATGTAGCAAATATTGTAAAAAAACGAGTTTCTGGTACATCTTTATCAGTATCTATTGAAACAGCAATTTGATTATTTTGTTTTTGTTCATAATTTTGTATAAATAATATTGGTGAATTCTTGATTTCGTCTCATTCATATATCACTGGTTCAGCAGGAAAAGAATTATTGGATAATTCAACAGATGCATTAATAATTTCGGTACTATTTGTTTGATTAAGTGTGATTTCATTTTTATTAAGTACAATATTAGCATAAGGCAATTTATTATGACATGACGTAATAGCAATCATGGGAGTAAAAGGTAAAATAATTAAAAAAACTTTTTTTAATAAAACATTTACCTTCATATCTATACTAATTATTATAAATTATTTTTATTTGTTTTCTTCGTGAAATTGTTCAATATCCAACTATATAATTAATGTAATTTATGGAAACAGTAGAAATAAAAGATATCTTTACAAATGGGTTTAAACTAAATAAAGTTAACATTAGAGGTTGAGTTAAGTCTAACCGTGATAGTGGAAAAATTGCTTTTTTAGTAATTAATGATGGTACAACTGTAAATAATATCCAAGTAGTCTACAAAAAACAAACAACCAAAGGTTTTGATGAAGTTATTACTGCACGCACAGGTAGTTCTGTTTTAGCAATTGGTCAAATTAAATCCAATAATCGTGTCGGACAAAAATATGAATTAGTAGCAGATGAAGTTAAACTATTAAAGCAAGCTCATGAGGATTATCCATTACAAAAGAAACAACATACGCTCGAATTTTTACGTGAAAATGCTCATTTGAGAGCTAGAACCACAACAATTGCAGCAATTATGCGAGTTCGTAGCCGTTTAGCATATGCCATTCATAAATTCTTTCAAGACAATGGTTTTATTTGAGTAGCGACACCTATTATTACTTCAAATGATGCCGAAGGAGCAGGGGAAAATTTTGATTTAGCAAATGATGCTAACAAACCATTTTTTGATAAAACTGGTAAATTAACTGTATCTGGTCAATTAAATGCAGAAGCCTATGCTCAAGCATTTCGCCAAGTATATACATTTGGGCCCACTTTTAGAGCTGAACGTAGTCACACTAACCGTCATATGTCAGAATTCTGAATGATTGAACCTGAAATTGCTTTTATTGATTTAAAACAATTAATGTTAGTAATAGAAACATTTATTAAAACTATTGTTAAAGATATCACGAAAAATTGTGATGAAGAAATTGTTTTCTTTGAAAAAAATAAGCCAACAATCAAACAACGCTTAGATGCGTTAATTAAACAAGAATTTAAAAAATTAGAATATTCCAAAGCAATTGATATTTTAAAAACAGCTGTTGATAAAGGTCATAAATTCGACGATACAAATATTTTTTTTGGAATGGATTTAGCCAGTGAACATGAGCGTTATATTTGTGAAAATGTTTATAAATCACCAACTTTTTTGTACAACTACCCTAAAAAAATAAAAGCTTTTTATATGAAGGTCAATGATGATAACGAAACTGTTGCCGCTTGTGATTTATTAGTACCAGGAGTTGGGGAAATTGTAGGTGGTAGTCAAAGAGAAGATGATTATGATAAATTATTAAAACGTTCTCAAGAATTAAACATGGATATTACCAGTATTCAATGGTATCTGGATTTACGTAAATATGGATATCATTCATCTGCTGGATTTGGTTTAGGTTTTGAACGTTTAATTATGTACATTTTAGATTTAGATAACATCCGTGATACAATTCCTTTCCCAAGAGTAGAGGGCAGTTTAAAATTTTAATTTATGCGTCTGCAGACAAAACATATCCCAAACATATTAACTATCTCAAGACTAATTCTTGTGCCAATCATAATTACTTTAATTTTACTTCCGGCACAGGATATTAAATTTCTCGTTTATTGATTCCCTTTTAATGACGTGACATATTACATTTACCTTAAATATTTAATAGCAGGAGTTTTGTTTGTTGGAGCATGTTTAACTGATACATTGGATGGTTATTTGGCAAGACGAAATAAGTGAGTTAGTAATTTCGGTAAACTTTGAGATCCGATTGCTGATAAGATTCTAATTAATTCCATTTTAATATGTTTTGCCTTTCAAGAAACTATCCCGGTTTGAATTCCCGTCGTTATGATTACGCGTGATGTAGTTGTTGATGCTTTAAGAGTACAAGCAGTCGTACATAAACAAGAAATCTCTGCTAATATTTTTGGAAAACTTAAAACAATTTTTCAAATGTTAGCCATTATTATTATTCTCTTTTTTTTTAATCGACCGCTCCATGAAAGTAGTATATTTAATTATTATTTTCCCCAAAACATCGTTATGTATTTAGCTCTGCTAACTTCTATCATTTCCGGTGCTATATATTTTGTAAAATACACAAATAAATCAAAAGTTCATAAATAAAGGATATCTTGAAAACATTTATAGATGATATTATTACAATACTAAAAGATAAACAATTGACCTTGGCTACTTGTGAATCTGTAACTGGTGGAATGATTGGTTCTAATATCGTTAGTGCAGCAGGAGCTTCCAAAGTTTATCTAGGTGGTTTAATTACTTATAGTAAAAACACTAAAATAAACTTACTCAAAATTGAATCTAAAATTATTGATAATTACGGTACTATTTCTAAAGAAACTGCCATTGTCATGGCTAAAGGTGTTAAAGTTAAATTTAATGCTGATATTAATTTAGCTATTACTGGTAATGCGGGCCCAAACCCAGATGAAGATAAACAGATTGGTTTAGCTTATTTAACAATTATTCTAATTGATAAAGCTTACACTTTTGAATTGCATTCCGAAGCAACAGAGCGTAATAATATAAGAATTGACCTAACGTATCAAGCATTAACTAAATTATTAGATTTATTGAAACAAGTTAAATAATTCAATTATTATTTAATGTATTATGTATAAAATAAAAAAAGGGTATATATTAGGTAATAGTTTCCAATCCATTATTGATACTTTGAAAGATAATGTCGACATTATTTGATACGAACCAATTAAATTAACAAATAAATCTAAACTTGATACCATTTTTTGAACCAACACTAAAGAATTATTAAAAAGCGATTATGTACTAGCGGATGAAGGATTGACTAATACTTTCGATTTAGGCGTAGCTTGAACTATTAATTATGTTCGCAAATTATTGACACGCAGCGGACATAAAAGTGCAGTCAAACAATTAGATAAATTTGAATTAAATGATAAAAAAATTATAGGTTTAACTAAAAACATAAACACTTTATATCAAATTGCCATCCAAGATCAAGGAAAGCTATTCAAAAGCTCCAAAGCAATTATTAAATCTATTGAAAATTGGGAAAGATAATATGCTACATAGTGCGGTTTTTTCTGGATCATTTAATCCTCTTCATAATGGACATATTAACATTATTAAAAGAGCAGCTAAACTTTTTGATCAACTTTATGTCGCTGTCTCACATAACATTGATAAAAAAACCAATTCTAATATTCAGCAACGTTTTCAAATCGTTATGCAAAAAGTTGATAAATTAAAACTTACAAATGTGAAGGTTTTACTTAATGAAGGTATGACAATCAATTTAGTAAAGCGATTAAAATGTAGGTATTTAGTAAGATCAATTCGCAATACAAAAGACATAGACTACGAAATAAATATGGCGCAAAACAACTATTTGTTGGCTAACAATGTGGAAACAATTTTTTTTGTAGCGAATTCCAAATTAAAAAATATTTCATCTACCAATCAGCGTGAACTATTACGACAAAAACAATTGTTAACTAGGAACAAAAAACATGCATAGATTAATAGTTGATGTAGGTAACACTAACATTAAATTTGGTTTGTTTAGCAATGATAAACTAACGAATGTTATATGCATACATACTCATACATACTCTTACACCAAATTAAAAAAGATTTTAAACATTGAAAAATGCAAAAAAATATATGTGGGTTCAGTAGTAAAAGAATTAACCACTCGTTTAGTACAAGATTTACATTTAATTACTCAAACCTATATTACTGTAATCAAACCAATTGACTTTAAAAGTGTATTTAACCTCACTAAATTTCCTATTAAAGAAATTGGAGTAGATATTTTAGGTTTAGCATTAATTGTCAAACACTTGTATAACAAAGGTGTAGGTATTAGCTTTGGTACAGCTACTTTTGCTATCATTGTAAATAAGCAAAATCTAATCGGCGCAGCAATTGCCCCTTCAATTAATTTGGGTATTAGACAATTACAGATCACAACTTCATTAATTAAAAAAGTTAATACAAAAATTGGTAATTTAAATTTTGGTAAAAATACTTTAACAGCTTTACGATCAGGTGGTAGTCATATGGCACAAGGATTTATCATGAGTATTTTTAATTATGCTCACAAACACTATCACATCAATCAAACTTTAATAACCGGCGGTAAAATGATTCATTTAAAATTTGTTAAAAACCTACCAAACACCGATATTTTGGATAATGCGGTATTGTTAGGTTATTACCAACTAGTAAAGACTATTTGGGCATAAATAATTCATCTAAAGTAAGCGCAACACCATCATGGTTATTATCTAAAGTAGTGATATTACGTGAAACTGATAGAGCGTGTAAATTAGCATTACGCATTGCTCACGAATTATCGGTTTTATTTAACATTTCGACATCATTTTCACCATCACCAAAAACAATAGTATCAGCTCATAGTACATCATAGTAACTTTGAGCAAATTTCAAAGAATTCAATTTGTTGGCAAAATTATGGTTTAACTCAATGATAATTTGACCACCTGATTCATAACCACGATTATCAATGGATCAATGAGAAATTAATAAATTATTAGTTAGAGATTTAATAATGTAATACATTTCATGTAAATTAGTATTTTCCTTTAAAATAAAAATCATAGATAAAATACCGGTTCGACGGTCCTGTTTATCGTAGATAAGAATATGTTTGCGTTTTTTAGGATCACGAAATTGATTAAAATCTATGTGAAATAGAGTATTGAGACGTTCCTTAATTTTTTTTTCGGTTGGTAACTTATTAAAAAAAGTATTATGCTTAGTTTTAATCACAAAATATTCCACATTTGATTGAATTTGTTTACACGCTCATAACTTAAAAAAGGCATGGTTATTAATAGGAAAAAAAATATCATCAAAGTCTGGATCTGAAGGGTTATGAATAGCAGCACCATTATTACAAATACAAATGGTATTTAAGCCTAACTGTCGATAATATGGTAATGCATCATCTAGCGATCGACCAGTTACAAAACAAAAGTAATGACCTTGTGCAATAAAGGCTTTAATTATTTTTTCAGATTTTTCACTAATCTTTTTGTCGGTATTTAATAAAGTACCGTCTAAATCAGTGAAAATGAGTTTTTTATTCATTATTAATTTTTAGTTTTTCAATCTTTCACTCATTGTGAACCGAGTTGATCATTAAAGCGACGATCATAAACAACTAACTTATGATTGTTAAAAACGGTTTTAATAACATCATTGATAGTAGCAGTCTGATTACTTGTATCTAGTGCAGCTTGTGCCAACAAATAACTAATCATATCATCACCTAATTTCGTTTTTAGATTATCGACAACGTCTGCGCTAGTTTTTCCGCCATCAGTAGATACATCATAAGAGTTAATCTGCATTACACGAACTCGTGAACCAACAGTCGGACTTTTATCATCATCAGGAATGAATTGATTACCGCCTAAATGAGCTATTTCCAATGTTGGACTATCAGTATTAGTTTTATTGAACCCTTTAAAGCACGAATCATCTAAAGGAGAATCCCCCTTGTCACCTTCTGATGTACCAATACCTTTTAATAATTCAGTTTTAGCATTGCTTGGTGAACCAGCATTGTTAATTGCACCAATTACACTACCAAAAACTCCAGTTTGACTTTGAATAAAATTAGCATAACGATTAATTATGTCCATAGTTGGTGTTTGAGTATCTTTATCTATGGTATCGTATAAATTTTTTCTAGCAGTTGTGTCTGCCCCATTATTAAATTGATATAAAGAGCCCTGCGGTTGCCCAGAGTCCGGTTGCCCATTGGCATAGAAATTATCAAATAAATCTGCCTTAGCATTGGCGGATACTTTATCTAATGTATTAGAATTTTTAGTCTGTAATCCTAAAAATCCCATTGCATTAATGAGGCCATTAGAAGTTGTTGGCATTGGTGCAAATTGCCAATGACTATCAAAAGAAGTGTATGTTTTACCATCATCAGTAGTAGTTATGGATTTATTGTTAGTATTTTGATAAATACTATCAAACAAACCATCATAATTATTTTTTCAACCATAAATCGCTTCTTCATCATTAGAACCAGGTTGATAAAAACTCTCATGATATTTTGTATTATCTTTAGCTGCTCATGCAATGTAGGTTGTATTAGTATAATCTGAACCAATTTTATTTTGTAGTCATTTTACAAGTCCAGAGTAGTCATTGTTTGACAATCGATACATAGTTGCCAAATAAGTATCTCAATCAATAACTTTGTCTGTATACCCATTACTGACTACACCATCTTTTGACATGATTCGAGAAGAACCTAAATTACTATCTAATGACGATTCTCATTGAGACCATAAGCCTTTTTGGTAATTATCAAAAGCTAATGCCTGTGAGGAAGAATTATTGTTGAAATAAGAAGTAATTGGGGTATCACTGGTTATTAGTTTGTTTGTAATATACATAGAAGTAATAGCAGACTTTTCATCATCCGTTGGCCATCATTCTCCCATATATGCTCGAAGTGCAGCAGTTTTAACACTATTACTAAAAGTATTACTTCCGCCAAATTTTCATAGCATATCATTAACATAATCATTGTAAGTTAAAATATTTTCACTATAGTTGTATTGATAAGCTTTAGTATTGCCTTTACCATTTTGAATAGCTTGTTGATTAGTTCCTTGTAAACTATCATTCCAAAGTTTGTAATTTTCAATCACACCATTTAAATAATATTTTTCGTCATCATTAAATCTTGTAATTAGAGCATTATAAGACTCGTCAGTATATCATGGACCGTCTTCACCAAAAAAGGAATCACTGGTACCCACCAAACCAACTTCTTTAGCCATATTGCTAGCTGACGTTACAGCTACTTCATAGTGTGTTTTTGTACTTAAATTATCTGTTGTCGTATCTATTGTTCAACCACTTTCCATTAACAACGGTAATGATGTAGCTAAACCATTTTTATAGATTGAAGTTCCACTATTGCCTTTCTCGTGACTTATATCAACTAGTGCATTTGTTCGGTAAGTGTTAGCAAAAGAAAATAATTTTTTATTATTAGAATCATAATTAGCAATAATAGTTGTATATATGTCTAATAAGTTGAATGATTGAATCAAATAATTTAATTCATGGTTTCAGACTTCATTACCGTTAGTGCTCCCTAAAGTTGATTTTAAACCCAACATATTATCATCGTAATAAGAAGTCGAATTACCATTGGAATTAGTATTAGGTTCTTTGTCAGTTGTTGTCATTACTCGATTAACAGCATCAAGAATAACAGTGTCTAAGTTACTTTTAAGGTAATCAACTAATGGTCCGCTTGCAGCACCACCGCTAGATGTAATTACATTTATACCTTTAACCGTTGGATTACTATTTTGATTTTCGTAGATGGTTCTAAATTTAATAATTTGATTTTCTCTTTCTTGTGAAAACGGTACTCCAGGACGTCAGTTTGTTGAATCAGTATTAGGTTCAGCTTCGGCTTGATTTAAATAATCCACTCCATCCAAACCTTCAAAGGTAACTCCTTTATTAGTTCGAATCATAATGTAGGGGAGTAATTGATCATTACTTTTAGTATTCGCAAATCTCATAGCATTTACTATGTACCTAGCTCCATCATCATATCAAGTTGGTAAGCCTGAACCAGGTTTACTATTAAACAATTCAATATGATCTTGATTTGTTTGTTCAACACTATCATCGTAAATATCTTTTAAATCAAGCATGCTTAATTTATTTGTATCAACACTTACATCTAATTTTGAATCGTTAAGTTTTAATACACTATCACCAACATGAGAATTATTATTATCTTTAAATAAAAAATTCTTCAAAATATCTTCTTCATCAGAAAAATAAGAATCATTTGATTTAATTGATAAAGGCATTGTGTCGGTATATTTTGTAGAACTGTCTTGATATTGGTTCAACATATCAAGAAGTGGAGCAATATATGTTTCGTAAGGTGTATTATCGCTTCCTGAATTAGAAGATTGATTAATTAATGCTAATGTTGATGCATCATCCGCGCTATATCCTTTTCCTTTGCTAATGTCCACCAAACCTAATTTACCAGCTGTATTACTATCACGATTATCTAAAAATTGATTGTACGTGGTACTATTAAAATCAGTTACAAATCGCCTAAATTGGTCTTCAGGTCCTCAACCAACATCCGAAGAATCTTCGCCAAAATATGGAAAAGCAAAGCTAGGAGTAGTCAATAAACTATCGCCATCTTTTTCAGAACTAGTTGACGACCCAGAATCATTAATTCGACTATTATTGTAAATATCTTTTAAATCCGTTTTACCAGCCGGTAATGAATAATTTCATAATACATAACCAGTTGACAATGGTCTAGTGTACTTAGTGTAATCTTCAAATGCTAATTGTTGAATTAATGCATATGATTTATCTTGTTCTTTAGTGTCTGTCGGCAAATAATTTATATTAGCTTTTGCATAAAAATTAATTGTTGGCCATCAGTCAGGATTTAACATGCTTTGATCTGTTGCTGACAAAGGACCATTGCCTAAAACTTCTTTAACATCACCAACAATCTTGCTAGTGTTAACATCATAGTTAAAATCAACAAGATTATTACCATCATCATCTTTTACATAAAAATCTTTATTTAATTTATCACCTGAAATTTGTGGTACTGCTAAATAATTATTTTTAACTATTTCAGTTGTAAAATAATCACGAATTTTGGAATATCATTGATTTTGTTCTCACTTGGCTTTGGTGCCACCAACAGGATTTAACGTTTCATTTTGAAAATAGTATTTTCAATTAGAAAGATGGTTATTTTTAGCAGTTTGAATCTGGTTATCTCACTCATCGCTGATATCCTTTTTTCATTGTTTTTTATCATTATCAATGGTTGAAATACCTGTAAGACTATCAAACCAACCTTTTAAAATTTTGTTAACCACAGATGTTTTGAAAGCACTAGTAGCATCTTTGTCAGTTAAGGCAATGTTGATTTCATGTTGTAAATCAAAACTAGAATCACCAAAACTATCAGCAAATTTACTACCATCACCTAACGATACCATATTGTTTAAAATATCTTTGCTTACTCCACTACAAGAAGTAACTAATGTAGTTGCTACTGAACCAATTGCCGCTACAGTTAATAGTGAAAATATTGTTTTTTTAAGTTTCATGTTACCTACCTAAATAACTAAAATGGTTGGATATTATATATAATTATCAATTACATTTAACAAAGATTTTACATGAATACTTTTAGGATTTCCAATTTAACTACATCGTTTGATAAAAAAATTATTTTATCCAATGTTTCTTTAACTGCTAAACAAGGAGATGTAATTGCTATTTTAGGCCCAAACGGAGCAGGTAAATCTACTCTATTGAAAACTATTATGCATCATTCCCAAGTGCAAGTTAAAAAAGGTCAAATTATGTTTAATAAACAAAATATTACTAACTGATCCACTGACCAAATTGCTAAACTAGGAATTTTTTATGCATTTCAAAATCCAACTGAATTAGAAGGGATACAATCATTAGAATTTTTTAAAATTATTGTTAATGAAAATAGTAAACAAAAATTAGGTTTTTATCAACTATATTCCAATGTAAAAAAATTACTAAAATTATTGAATTTACCTGATGAAATTCTTACTAGAAATGTTAATGTTAACTTTTCGGGTGGCCAAAAGAAAAAAAACGAAATATTACAATCAGAATTATTCAATCCGAGTCTTATTTTATTGGATGAAATTGATTCAGGATTAGACATTGATGCAACTAAATTAATTGCTGATTTTATTACTAGAAATGCTAAAAAACGTATCACAATCATTATTTCTCATCATTTGGAATTTCTCCATCAAATTAAACCTAATAAGGTAATTATTTTGGTGAATGGTAAAATTGCAAAAACCGGTAATATTGTTTTAGCTAAAGAAATAGAAAAAAATGGTTATAAACAATACATTGAAAATATCCCAAATAATCAAGATTTTGAAATCATTGACCCATATTTAGCATGTCACAAACAGTAAAAACAAAAAAAGTTAATCCAATCATAATCTCGCCTAATTCATGCAGAAAATATCAAATTAAAAGTGACGAATCTTACAATTTTTATTTAGTGGATGTTTTGAATAGCAATACCAATACTAACTTGACAATTGATATAACTAAAGGTGGTAATTGTACACTGAATATTTATGCATTAAGTGATGGTTTTCACAAAATCATTAAATTAAGAATAAATCATAATTCATATACAACTTCTAATACCATTGTGAAAGCTTTTGCTTCCAATCATAGTACAATTAAGTTGGATTTAATAAATATCGCCTCACCAAAAACTACTAAAATCGTGCAAAATCAATCAGTTGATGGTATTTTATTTGATAAAAATTCCAGTATAGATGTCACTCCGTCTATGTTAATTGATACTAATGCTATTAAGGCATCCCATGCAGTTAATATTGGCAATATTAATCCCAACCATTTATTTTATTTAATGTCAAGAGGATTAACTAAAACTAAAGCAACTATGACTATTTTGAACGGTATGTTTGCTACACTCAATGAACAAGAAATAACCCAAGACTTATATAATAAAGCCACTTTATTCTTGAAAAAAATAATTAAGGAAACCAATGAAAATAAAGATAAATCATAATATTCGTCAGGATTTCCCTTGATTTAGGAAAAACCAAGGTTGGGTATACCTTGATAGTTCAGCTACAACTTTAAAACCACGCTGTGTAATTAATAGTATTGTGGATTATTATGAAAAATGATCAACTAATCCACATAATAACGATTCTAAATTAACTTATTATGTTTCTCAACTAATTGATAATACTAGAAGTAAACTAGCATTATTGATAAACGCTCATAAACAAGAAATAATTTTTACAAGTGGAGCGACCGAAAGTTTAAATTTGGTAGCAAGAGGACTAACTAAACAAATTAAATCAGATGATGAAATTATTGTAACCTATGGTGAACATACTAGTAATTTATTACCATGAATTTCATTGGCCAAAACAAAACATTGCAAATTAATATATGCTGGCAGCATTGATAAAAATCTAAATGAACAAGATATCATTAATAAAGTAACTAAAAAAACCAAGATTATTGCTTTTGCTAATATTTCTAATCTTATTGGTTATGAACTAGATGCACAAATAATTAGCCAAAAAGCCAAAAAAATTAACCCACATGTATTAATTGTGTGTGATGCTACTCAGATGTTACCGCACAAATTAATTGATGTTAAAAAAAGTAATATTGATTTTTTAGTGGCTAGCGCTCACAAAATGTGTGGGGCAACTGGTATTGGTATGCTCTACATGAAAACGCAATATTTTCATCAATTAGACCCATTACGTTTAGGTGGTGGTATGAATAATAATGTAATGTATGATAGCTTTACATACGCTAGTGGTCCAGCCAAATTTGAAGGTGGTTCACCTCACACTGCAGGAATTATTAGCTGAGCAACAGCCATTGATTATTTAAATGCCTACGGATGAAAAAATATTCACCAATACGAATTAAAATTAAAGCAATATGCTAATCAAAAATTACAATTATTAAAAAATGTACAATTAATTAACCCCCTTGCACAATATCCAATTGTAGCTTTTAATGTTAACGGAATGCATCCCCAAGATGTCGCGAATTATTTGGGCCACAAAAAAATTATTGTCCGTAGTGGTTTATCATGTGCTAAACTAATTGGTAAAATTATTAATCAATCTGGCGTTGTACGTGCTTCATTTTATATTTATAATAATTTTCATGACATTGATGTACTGGTAAAAGCGTTAAAAAATTTAAAAAAAGGAAATATGTTAAAACATGTCATCTAAATCCCTAGATATTCGTCGTGAAATCATTTTGGACCATTATGAAAATCCGACTACTAAAGTGGCAGATACTTACAAAGTATCAAAATTGTACACTAAAGCTCATCGTGATTCACCTTCATGCATTGATAATCTGACAGCTTATGTACAAGTTAACAAACATCAAGTAAAAGATGTTAAATTTAGTGGTATTGGTTGTGCAATTGCTACTGCTTCCACCGATATGATGGCAAATTTAATTAAAAACAAAAATCTTTTACAAGCAAACAAATTAATTAATAATTACTTAGCAATGATTGATGGTAAAAAATATAATCGGAAACAACTAGGTGATTTATATGTATTTGAAAATTTAAATAAACAATTAAACCGCATTAAATGTGGTAAGGTAGGAATTGAAGCAATTCAAATGGCTTTGAATAAAAATGAAAAATAATATTGTTCCTAATAAAGAATATCAATATGGTTTTAGCGACAAACATACCAATATGTTTTCTTTAGAAAAAGGCTTGTCCATTGATGTAATTAAAAAAATATCCAAAATTAAAAAAGAACCAAAATGAATGTTAAATATTCGTTTAAAAGCTTATCAAACATTTTTGAAATTGAAAAATCCTGAATGAGGTCCTAAGTTAGATTTCATTAATTTTAACGACTACATTTATTATGCTTCACCAACTAAAATCAATCCTAAATGAGAAGAAATACCTGTAAAAATTAAAGAAACTTTTAAACGTTTAAATGTTCAAGAAATAGATGCTAAATTTCTTTCTGGTACTAATAACCAATATGATTCAGAATCTATTTATCATCAAGTAATTAAAGAATTACAAGCAAAAAAAGTAATCTTTACCAACATTGAAACTGCTATTAAAAAATATCCTAAATTAGTCAAGAAATATTTTAGTAAGCTAGTTCCTTATCATGATAATAAATATGCTGCCTTGAATACAGCAGTATGATCTGGTGGTTCTTTCATTTATGTGCCTAAAAATGTACAGCTTACCAAGCCATTACAAGCATATTTTCGAATCAATACTAAATCTGTGGGGCAATTTGAACGTACCCTAATTATTGTAGATGAAGGAGCTAAGATGCATTACACAGAAGGTTGCACAGCTCCAATTTATGATAAAAATAATTTGCACGCAGCAGTAGTAGAAGTTTTTGTAGCCAAAAATGCTAAAGCACGTTACTCTACTATTCAAAATTGATCAGATAATGTTTTAAATTTAGTTACCAAACGTTGTCTTTGTGAAACAAATGCTACTATGGAGTGAATCGACGGTAATCTTGGTAGCAAATTAAATATGAAATATCCTGCTACTATTTTAAAGGGTGACTATGCCAATGCCAAATGTATTTCCATCGCCATTGCCCACCGAGGAGTCATTCAAGATGCTGGTGCTAAAATGATTCACATTGGTAAACATACACGTAGCCAAATTATTTCTAAATCCATCGCCCATAACGGGGGCAATGCTACTTACCGAGGATTGGTAAACATTACCAAAGATGCCACCAATAGTTATGCCGATGTACAATGTGATACATTAATTTTAGATAGTATTAGTAAAACTGACACCATTCCTACCGAAATTATTAGTAATCATACTTCCTTTCTAAAACACGAAGCCAAAGTAACTGATTTAGATAAAGAAAAAATGTTTTACTTAAATTCACGTTCCATTAATAAAAATGCTGCTAAGCATTTATTAGTATTAGGTTTTATTGAACCTTTTGTAGATGAATTGCCAATGGAATATGCTGTTGAATTAAATCGTTTGCTAAAAATTGATTTAGAATAGTAAACTGTACCCCTAAAAGTGGAGCACTCAATAAAAGGGGATGCTTCATGAAAGAAAAAATAAATTGAATATTAAAATTTAAATATATTCTTAAATATGTAAAAGGAATGACTAGGTTAGGCATAAGCGAAGAACTTGTGACTAAAGGTTTAATCAAACGAAATATCAAATACACTACAACGACCGAGATAGATAAGTGATTGGATTGATATAAACAGTATGGTATTTTAGGGTTAACTATTGAGAATATAGACTTACAATTCTATAGT
>JAIRME010000032.1 GCA_031258945.1 Mycoplasmataceae bacterium
TTCATTGAAAGAGATGAATTAAGAATAGAAGCCAATGATGGTGTACATCAAACCCATGAAATTGTGGCTATTGGAAGTGTTGAATTCAAAAAAATTCCTTTAACGAGCGAATATTTTACTTTAGGAACAACAGATAAACCAGATGACACAATCATGGGTTGAAGCCAAGCAGTGATTGACAATCCTAGCAAGTTAAGCGATTTTAATAGTATGGATTTTTCTAATCAAGATGAGATTAAATACATCGATGGTGAATGTTATTTTGCAACTATCGTTAAAGACAGAGTTCATCCTCTTTATAATTTATTTGATTATTGAGATCCACAAAAAATTAATCTTGGTAATTTAACTTTTAAAAATAACTATGAATTTGTAACTGGGAATAGAACATTCGCTAGTTTTGACAATGAAAAACCCCCTACTAATTTATCTTCTCTAATTATTTTGGATTTTGGGCATTCAATTTGAGCATCTACGGATACTACTTATAGCGCACATGAAACATTTTGACAATCCAATTTATCAACTGTGAGTAACTTAAATTTAAAAGAAGCAACATTCGTGACCGATTCATATTCAAGTGCATCGTCTGAAGCTGATTTGTATATAGCGAGTGATACTTTTTATGATACAAACCTTTCCGGATTAAAAACTTTGGACTTGTCGGAAATCATATTTATGGTTGATAATATAAATGAGAATGTCGAAAAATATATTCATACAGCTAGTTTTACTTTTGCTTATGCAAATTTATCAGAGTTAATAAATTTAAATATGAATGGAGCAAAATTTGCAGGAATCAATATGTTAATAGGTGACACGGATAGTGGTGGCCGAGTTCTCTCCGGCGACAATACTTTTTTTAATGCTTTGTTATCAAATTTAACCGAGTTAAATTTATCTAACTCAATATTTGCTATAGATAATGCAGTTACTATGAGTAATAGTCGGTTGTATAGTGGTTATCAAACATTTAAAAATGCTGATTTATCTAAGTTATCAACTTTAAATCTATCTAAAACAATGTTACAAACTCCAAGTATGGATACGAGCGTTATGGTTCACAATCCTGTGTATGAAACTTTTAATAGCAGTAATTTCTCAAGTCTAACTGAGATATATCTACCGACGACTACTCAATCATATAGTTGATATCAAACTTTTAATAATCATAATGTAGAAAGCTCTTTTACAATTCACGGATATGAAGAACGTCCAGGTTGGTTTAATGCTAATTGATGGAATGGAGCAACTTGAAGTCTAGAATAAAAATATTAATCTGTGTCACAGAGTGGTGTTAAATAATTATCAACCTCTTGTATAATATTGCAGTGTTTAAAAAAACTAAATTAAGACATATAAAAAAATTTTTTGTTAAAACTGCTAATCCAATTCTTTCTAAAAAAGATTTGAAAACTTTTACTAATCGTGGTGTAGCTGAAAAAAAATTTAATTCGGGAATCGTTAAGTTTTCTCGTTTATATGCTTTAAATAAAACATGGGTAAAATATCTTTTAGCCGTTAGTTTGGGATTAATTATGTCCATTTCCACTGTTCTATTGGTTGAAGTGACAGGATTATATACAGGTGGTTTTGCTGCATGTTTTCAAGGGATTGCTCGTGTTGTTTATGTTACACTAAATTTGAAAGGAGTTAACCCAACATTAGCTAACACTATCTATAATGGCTTATTCTGAGGGTTGTATGTTTTGTTGAATATTCCACTTACAATTTTTGCCTATTTTAAGATAAATAAACAATTTGCAAAATTATCAATTGTTTATTTGCTGGTGTTACAAGGAATGGGGTTTGTTTGGGGAATTATTCCTAGTTTAGATAACATTCAAATTTTTGGGGATACATCTACCGTGAATGGTGTTTTAAATCAAAATCATGTACAAGCCATTATTTTTTCACCTAATTATTTTCCGCAATACATTCCGATTGGGACAGATTCTTCTTATAAATATGTATGAACTAATTTATACACACAAACGCAATATGATTTAGCTTCTGGCAAACAATGAATAGTAAACGACATTACTGAACAGAACATTACTAAAACACTCTTGCTATTAGTGTATTCGGTTGTATTTGCATTAATTTCTTCATCGTGTTATGCATTAATGTTTATTATTGGTGGGTCTACTGCTGGTAGTGACTATTTAACAATTTACTGATCACAAGAAAAAAATAAAAATGTTGGCACAGTGTTCATCATTATTACTAGTATTAGTATGATAATTGGTATTTTTTTAGGTAGTTATGTGTCGGGTGGATTAGCAAGTAACCAAGCACATCTTTATACTAATACGATAGACGGGGTAGATCAATTTAATGGGAAAGTGAGTTTTTGGGGTTGACAGTATATTTTTAGTGCCAACTTATTCACTTCTTTACTTTGAGTAATTCTTAACGGTGTATTGATTGATCATTTATTTCCATGGCACAAATTAGTAAGAGTAGAAGTATATTCCAATAAAACTAATCAAATTAACCTCCATCTAAAACGTGTTAAATATACACATCCTGCTACTTTATTGAATGCAACAGGTGGTTATTCTGGTACCCCTACCAAAATTTTTCTAACCATTTGTATGGTAGCTGAATTACCCCAATTAATTCAAGAAATTCGTAAAATTGATCCACAAGGTTTAATTTCCTCTAGTTATATTGCAGACATTGATGGACGCATGACAATGCAACGCCAAACATACTAACTAATGAATTATCGACAGCAAGCAATTAATTTATTTGTTCAAAAAACAAAATATACAAAAGAAGAAATTAAAAGTTGCATACCAATTCATAATGGTTTTACCAATATTTCATACAAAATAAAATTAAAGAATAATACTACTTACCAAGTTAGAATTGGCAACGATCATCATCAAATTAACCGACATAATGAACAATTAATTTATCGTTTGATAAAATTTCCGTATTTTATTTATTATGATGTTGAAACTGGTAATGCCATCAAAAAATGGATTGAAGGTAAAAACCCAAGTTATCGAACCATACTTTCTACCAAATTTCTAAAATCTTTTGCAGTTTCACTTAAATGCATTCACAAAATTAAAACTAATTTAATTCAAAAACATGATTATTTTGATTGTTTCAAACAAGCGAAATTACCTTTAAAACATCAAAACGCTTATAAAATATTGATTAAAAAATATTTAAAAATGCCATTAGTTTTATCTCATAATGATTTATCAGCTGATAATTTAATCTATACCCATAATGGCACAGTTATTTTTATTGACTACGAATGGGCAAGAATGAATAATCAATATTGAGATATTGCTAATTTTATTCGCGAAGTCAATCTTCCATTATCAAAAATAAAATTACTTGCCCAATTGATGCGTATTCGCAATGTAAAATCATTGCTAACTTTTGTTTATTTAGCTACCAATTATGCCTACCAATGAACTTTCAATATGCCATATACCAAAAAAATAAAATCTTATCGTTTAGTTACTTTTAAAAAAATGGAATATTACTACCGTTTTATCCAATTTTAGTTACATAGATATCTTTAATTGATTTATCTTGATCAGCTAAATCAACAATAAATGGACACATAGCATTAAATTTAGCGTTTTGGCTGCGAACATAATCTAACATGGATTGATATAAGAGTTTACCAATACCTTGTCCACGATCATTAGGATTAACATATGTGCTAATAGCGCAATAAATATTGCTGTTTAACAATTGCATACATAGATGTGAATCAGGATATTTATTTAATTTTATTTCCACAATATTATTGTTACGTTTATTTATTTGATAATTTTTCATGTTGTTAATTATATAAGGATATTATTTACCAACTCGGAGTTATATCAATTCATTAGAATAAAAACGTTTTTAAATCAAATTGTTTGCAACCAATTTATTTATCAAATCCCCCCCCATCATATAATACTCTCATGCAACTTTATAGTAGGGGGGGGGATTAAATGAAATAGTGCTATAAGCACTAATTTAATCGTTTTCCTAAAAACAAGTTCTTTACGTCTGTTAAAGAGCTTGTTTTGTTGTTAATGTACGAAGCAAAGGAATCACCATGATTGATAATCAAACATATTTAAAATGAAAAAAACATCGTCGTCATATAAAAGTATGAACAAGCATATTATGTGGCACAGCACTAGTAGGAGCAGGATTAGGAGTTGCTTATGCCATTTGATATAGTCATAAACAAAATGATAAACCTACTTCGATTGAACTCACAAGGTTATTAAATACTGATGATAGTATTTTAAAACGTGCTGATGATGAAATTGTCTTGCAAGCAATGTCAGCTAATGGTAAACAAGCTGTCAATGTAACATGAAGTGGTTTAAAAACAATTAACGGTATTAAATACGATGAACATATCCCTTCTATTTTAATTATTACTACCAGTAAAGAATTCATTGAAAGAGATGAATTAAGAATAGAAGCCAATGATGGTGTACATCAAACCCATGAAATTGTGGCTATTGGAAGTGTTGAATTCAAAAAAATTCCTTT
>JAIRME010000004.1 GCA_031258945.1 Mycoplasmataceae bacterium
TTAACAATTTAAATTAGATCAATTAACTACAAAAAGTGTAATATACTTACAAAAGTTTAAGGGCATTAAAAAACACCATATGAAAATAATTAATACAGAAAAAGCACCTAAAGCACTTGGGCCATATTCTCAAGCTATTATTGCTAATGATTTTTTATTTATTTCTGGGCAAATCCCTTTTGATCCAATTACCATGCAAAAAGTGAGCGAAAATATCAAAGATCAGACTCGTCAATCATTAGAGAACATTAAAGCCATCGTAGAAAACGCTGGTGCAACTATGAAAGATATAGTACGTTGTGGAGTATTTTTAAAAAATATGGATGATTTTACGGCAATGAATGAAGTGTATGCGGAGTATTTTAACGAATGAAAACCTGCTAGAAGTGCTGTAGAAGTAGCTAGATTGCCCAAGGGTGTATTGATAGAAATTGAGGCTATTGCATGTTTAAAAAATAATTAGTGTATGAAACCAATTAGTGTATCAAATAAAAAAATAAGTGTAAGTGATTTATCTAAAAAGAAACAGTTGGGTTTCATGTCTTGTATCATTGTTGTTATTGGTGCTTGTATTGGTGCAGGTATATTCTTTAAAAACGGCAGTATCTTAACTAATACTCAAGGCAGTATAGTTTTATCGGTTGTTTGTTGATTGATTGCAGCAATTGGTGTAATTGCGATGGCTTTATGTTTGGCAGAAATCGTATCTGGTCAAAAACAACAATCTAATTTAGGCATCGCAGCTTGAATTAAGACATTTAACACTAAATACTTATATGACTCGTGTAAAAATTTTATCGCTTATATTTACACGCCTATCATCTTAGTTTCTTTAGCGTATTATTTTGTTCAGGCAATGTTCCAAGGCATTAATCCTACCCATGCATTGCATTGATGAGCTATTATGCTAATTGCTTTGGGAGTATTATTTTGATTTTTTTTCACATCAGGTTTATCGGTAAAATTTTTCAATGTGCAAAATTGAATTATTATGTCGGTGAAATTCATCCCCATTGTTTTTGCTCTTATTATTGGTTTCATATTCGTGGGTTCTAATCCCGTCGCCAATACACCGTTCCCTAGCTATACACAAAGTAATACACCATTGTTTAGTCAATTATCACCCGTTTTTGGTATCATCGCCTCTATTCCTGCTATTTTCTTCGCATTCAATGGTTTTACCTATCCAGCTAATTTAACAAGCGATATGAAAGAACCTAAAAAATTGCCTCTTACTATGACTTTAGGTTTAATTATTGTTACTCTAATTTATGTAGGCATTAGTGTATCCATGCTAATTTCGTCTAAAACTGGTGGGGTTGATGGTTTGAAAGGTTGATTACCAGATTGACTATACACCGTAATATACATATTAATCGCCGTCGGTATTTTAAGTGTAATTAATGGCACTGTTACAACTAGTGTAAAAATTTATGAAGATTTAATTGCTAATAATCAAATTGCTTTTAGTCATAAATTTAATATTAGTAAAAAATACAATGGGAAACCAATGGGTGGAGTACTATATGGATTGATTGTAACTTTTATTTTCTTTACTCTTTGTACAATCATTGGTTTGTTTTTCTCTAATACTGCTAATCTACCTACCATGTTTGATACACAGACACAAGGTATTTTTTCATTTGTAGACATTATTTCCAACTGAGACGTATTGTTTATATTTATGTTTATCGGTGTAGCTATTTTAGGTTGCTTAATTAATCGTAAGACTCATAAAGTAGCTGTACAAAAAAGTAATATATTTAAACCGGCCGCATGAGTGGCTTTAATTTTATTGGGTATTAGTATTCTTTATTTATTAATTAGCATATTTGCAGATGTTGGATTGTCCATCCATTATGCATCGGCTGGTAAATATGATAATGCAACTGATAAACAAAATGCATTATTACAAACTTCACTGTCGGCTGTCATGTTTTTAATATATATCGGAGTTATTTTTATTCCTTCTTACATTACCAAAAAATATTCAATACATAAACATTAAATCTTTTCTAATAAATTAAGAATCCCCGGATACACAATTGAAAGTAATTGACATTCTTTCGCGATGCGATCATATTTGATGGTTTTTGTTTGATTGATTTTTGTGCATTCATCAATCCATTTAATTGGCAATAAATGAAATTTATCGTGTAAAGAAAAATACACAATTACAAAAGCTATACTACCAGCATGCTCGGCTTTCAACAAATAACTATATTGATGTGGTTTTATCATTTCTACACTGAAATTAACTTGACTAGTCTGTTTTACCTCAAACTCTATATGCTTGCAATTAGCAAATCCACAATAATCAACGGTAGATTTGCTCAATAATTTACCAATTACTAAATTACCATTCAATTCTTTTACTATCTTGATGGGGATATTTCTCTTTTCAATCAAGCAGTTGGTATTACTTAAATAATCAATCGTACGATTAACCACTTCTTCAGCATACATTCCACGATTAGCATACATGATCTTTGTAATATGTAATATACAAAAAATAAAAAGATGACTTAAAAAATCTATTTTTTAACAATGCATCCGTTTTTAATGTCTGCATTATTAAATTTGCAAAAAAGATTAGAGAGAATAACTAAGAAGACTAATAACGAAAATTATTACCAATTATTTGCATTTGCTTATTTTGAGTGAGAGCTCTAATTCGTTCAACTAGTCTTTCAGCATTGAAAGATTTGTGCATTAAATTAGATAGTTTCTTGTAAAAAGAATCAATACTCAAATTAGAAGTAAAAAAAGTTAATTTGTTATGATCCATACGATGATTTAAAATAATTAATAAATAATTATTATAAAATCAAATTTTTTCATCTTCGGCACCGAGATCATCCAAAAATAATACATCTACATTTTTCATTTTATTCACAATCTCATCGTTGACAGAATTTGGTTGATCGAATCCTTGTTTTAGTTTATAAGCAATTTCTGCACAATTTACAAATGCTACTGATTTTTCCCGCATAGCAAATTCATTAGCTAGTGCTATGGCCGTATAAGTCTTGCCAATCCCGACACTGCCATATACAAAAACACCATGTGCTTGTTTTGGTTGTTCCAACACTTGATGGTAGTAACGTAATACGGCCTTCTTAGATTCGTCAACTTTTTTACCAATAGATTCAATATTCAATAATATTTTTAATTTACTATTAGGAAAATGTCGAATCCAATAGTGATTCTTAATTTGCAGTAATGCATATGTTTTGTCATTAGGTACAGAAATAACTTCCAACTTACCTTTAGTATTACGAATTAACTGGGTGTAGTAAAAGTACGGTTCTTGTTGATTATTAAAAACATCTTCTCTTTCCTTAATCATGTGAACTATCACCCCTAAATATTGTTTAAATTCTTGATCACTTAATGACAAATCTTTAATGATAGGGTGATGACGATATTTATCTAATTCTTGTTCAACCACTTTATGATCATTTTTCATGTCATTGAGGATATGTAAATGTTTGCGATCCATTAACTATTCCTCAGGGATTCATTCCACCAGTGTTTCTTGTACCTTAACTTTTGGTGTTTCTACATGATAACTAGAATGGTGAGCAAATAGAAAATAATCATAAATGCTAGTAAGTGACTTTAAACCCAAATTATTAACAGTTTGAGCAGTTTTAGTAATGTATTTAATATTTAATATGCCATTAGTTTTAAACAATGTGTAATCAACCAGAAGGTTAATGATGAAATCTGGTAATAAGTACTTATTACGTAATAAATTAATAATTTCTAACTGTTCTTTAGTTAGAGAAGATTTCAAGATGGCTCGTAGATATTGTTCAGCATTCAATGATTGATAATCAGCAAATACTTTATTGTTTTGCGTTGGAGTCAAATGCTCTATAAACATTTTGCTGTTACGATTAAGTTTAATATTTTGTAATATGTTAATATTATTCACACTATGAAGCATTTGGTGAAATTTTAAACGTAATAATTCCGGATCTACACGATAATCACGATCATCAGTTAAAACCACTGCATTGTAAATTACGTGTTCAATTTCGTTAAAAGATAGATCATAATTTTTGAAATATGATTCTACAACCGCTTTAGCTTCTTTGCCAATAACAATCGGCAAAGAAGTACAAGCAGCAATTCGACGATATAGTTCATTAAAATTCATGAAAGATATTTCTTCAATTTCCTGGTCGTTAAAAACAGATTCAAACGTAACTGTGATATTGTTAGCTTGGTGGGGTACACGATTAGCACTGTAAACATATTCTAGTTTCTGGTAGTTCATTTCACCTATTTGTTTAATTAATAAATGACGGAATCTTTGGTTTTCACTAAATGACTTAAAATTTAATGGTTCGTTAATAATAAAAGTATAGAGCGCATTATCCCTTTTAACTTCCAAATAAGATGTTAATAATCCTAACGCCTCTAATTTAATCCTTGTTTCACCAAATTCTACAATAGAACAGCCAATTTGTTTAAAAAAATCGCTCATTTCTGTAGCCGTACCTAAAGCAATGATTTGTTTTTGGGCTTCATGAACAAGATTAATATAAAGATTGGTCGCTTGAATACCCAAAATAGGAGCATATAAATCATGCAAAAAATGATCATTAAGGGTAAAAGCATATTTTTTAATGGCATGAAATCTAGCGTTTTGTTGCATGACCTTCTCCCTTCAAGTAAAAGCATTAACTCTATATAAAAACAAAGACAAAAGTTAATGGTTTTATGAGTATATATACTTTTAAAAATTTTGTAAGATTTCTAAAATATTTTCTTTAAATTTCTTTAAATTTTTATAGTTTTCCACAACTATATACTTGGTTCTATTTCTTGTTTTTGTAGGGTATTCTAATTTTCCCACAAAACTTGTGGGAAATTTTCTTAGGTATGGCATTTTTTTTGCTAAATTTTTATTTTTTAGTGTTTTTTTAGCGTCAATAAAAATTACCTTCTGAAAATACTTAGAAAACGCTGCTCTTTGATGCATATATATACCCATTTCAACAAAAAAAATATCTGATTTTTTAAGCATTTTCTGCAATTGTGCTTGCATTAATGGAATTATTAATCTATTTAATTTTTTTAATTCTTTAGAATTAGAAAAAACTAATTTTCCAAGTCTTATTCGGTCAACTTGCACATTATTCACATAATTACTACCGAAATGTTTATTTATTAATTGATACCCTATTTTGTTTCACCTATATATACGATGAATATATCCATCCATATTAAAAGTATGAAAACCTTGATTTTTAATAATTTTTAAAGCTGTACTCTTGCCACTACCTATTTCACCAGTGATACATACTAACATAATTATTTTTGACACCTTGGGCAATAGTACGTCCCTCGCCCATTTACTTTGATTTTAATAATTTTACTTCCACAACATACACAAGGTTTACCTTTTTTAGTATGAACTAATAACATTTTTTGAAATTGACCAGTATGATTAGCGTCGGATTTATAACTTGCGATAGTGGTACCACCATATTTAATAGATTTCAACAATATTTTTTTGGCATATTTGGCAATATTATTAAAATCTTTTATAGTCAATGTACTAGCTTTCCTTGTGGGGTTTATTTTACTTAGAAATAAAATTTCATCCGCATAGATGTTCCCAATTCCTGAAACATTAGTTTGATCCAAAATGGCAGTTTTAATTGCTTGATTGGAATTACTAATTTTACTGCTTAGGTATTTACCAGTAAAAGTACTTTCTAATGGGTCCAAAGCTAATTTAGTTAATTGATGTGCCTTTAAATGTTGATGTTCTTTATAAATATGAAATGTACCAAAAATGCGTGAATCATAATATCTTAAAACATGTTTATTGTTAAGAAAAAATTCAATGCGTAAATGAGCTTTAGGAACAAAAGATTTTATCGTTTCATAAAATAGTTTGCCTTCCATACGTAAATGAACCACTAATGTTTTTTGGTGTGTTAGATGAAAAATCAAAAACTTACCTTTTCGTTCAATATTGATTATCTTTTCATTCAACAGAAATTTCTTAAATATTAATGGTGTACTATTTTTTAATAGTTTTACTTTGTAAATCTTTACATCAATGATACGTTGTTGTAATAGGCCACTATTATTTAACGTGTTAATAATTGTTTGGACTTCAGGTAGTTCAGGCACATTATCTCCTAATGTAAGAAACTATCAAAGTTAGTTTACCGTTTAATTTAAATGTGAGATCATTATTACCAATAATAAATGTTGAGCCTTTCTTAATTGGTTTATCTTCGATATAACCGTTACCTTCTATTACTACACATTGTAATCAACAACCGTAAGATAAATCATAACTATTAGTGCCATCGTTCTTAATTTCTTTAATGGAAAAAAAAGGTGTTGTTAATAATTCATCATTTTCATGCTCTAACTTAGGCTGCACGAAGGGGACATTAATATTTTCCATAGATTCATGTATATTTAACGGACGATCTTTTTGATTACGTTCATAATCATATAAACGAAAAGTAGTGTCAGAAGATTGTTGAATTTCTAAAATAACCAATCCTTTTTTTAAAGCATGTACTGTCCCGCTTGGAACATAAAATAAGTCTTGCTTACGAACTGATACAAAATTAAGCAACTTTTCTCATTTCTTGTCATGTACTAAACTTATTAATTCATCTTTTGTTTGTGCTTTGTGGCCATAAACTATTTGTGCATTAGTTTTGGCATCCAAAATATATCATGCTTCACTTTTAGGTAGAACATTTTTATGAGAATTAGCATAGTCAATCGTTGGGTGTACTTGAATGCTTAAATCTTCTTGACAGTCTAATAACTTTACTAATAATGGATAATGTTTGCTTTCATGATAATTAAAAAAAGCACGATGATCTTGATAGAAATCAAATAAAGTTGTATTGTTATGCTCTTCGTTGAGAATGATTGATGATTTCCCTTCAATACCACTAATAATTCAAGCTTCTCCTAAATTGTCTGAGGAACTAATACCATAATTTTGGAGATTGTGACCTCCCCATGTTTTTTTTACTAAATATGGTTTTAAAAATAAAATATTATTTTTCATATTCTTTCTCATTATACCTACTTATAATTCATGTATATATTGATAAATATAAATGTGAAAAAATAAAGAAGATAATGACTAATTGTCTACTGATATAATCTTGATATTTTCTTAGCTCTAAATCTTCCCTCAATTAAGTTGTTGAACAGTTTTAGGATGATTATTCTTAATGATTTTATCTATCTTACCATTAGCCACTTTAATTGTCATAGTGGCTAAATCTGCCAGAATAGGATTGTGAGTCACAATAATAATAGTAGTTTTATATTTTTTATTAATATCAACAAATAATTGCATTATTTGTTTAGACATTTCTTCATCTATTGCACCAGTTGGTTCATCGCCGAAAATCAACATAGGATTTTTTGCCATGCTTCTTGAAATAGATACACGTTGTTGCTGCCCACCAGATAATTCACGCGGATATTTATTACGTTGTTCATAAATACCAACCGTTTTTAGTAAACCATCGATGTCTAAGCGTTTTTTTAAATCTTTTTGCAAATTACTACCAATTTCAACATTTTCTCTTACTGTTAAATTAGGTAATAAACCATATTGTTGAAAAATATAACCAATATTATCACGGCGAAATTTCGTTAATTGAGTTGAGTTATAACCAATTAAATTATGGTTGGCTACGATTGTTGTACCAGAAGTAGCGGTATCCATACCTGAAATGATATTTAGTAATGTAGTTTTACCACTGCCAGAAGGACCAAGAATAACTACAAATTCTCCATGCTTAATTTGCAAATTAACATCTTTTAGAACTTTTGTTACCAATGAACCATTAGTATAATATTTAACAACATTTCTTAGATCAATTAAATATTTACTATTAATACGAGTACTAACTTTTTTGCTTGATTTTTCTAATTGTTTAACCAAAGTAGCTATGTATTTATTGGCAAAAGATTGTTTTAGACCTTTGATGTAGTCGGTATAATAATCAATTCTTTTCTTTAATTGTTTAATATGTATTTTTAAATAAATTCGATTGGGTCCATGTTTTTTAGGTAATACAATACTTCATAAATAGGTATAGCGCAATTTCATTCTATACAATCGTTTAGTTGAATTTTTAATTTTGTTAACGGTATGAACTTTGGAAGGGAAGAGCTCCTCTTGACTCAATTCTTCGATATATTCAATGTATTTAGTTAATTGAGGTAAACTAAGATAGTTATAATTTTTGCTAGTAGATAATTGAGCTTTTTTGATTGCATAACGGTAAAGTGTCGTTTTTGCTAGTTGCTCATAATTTTGATTAATTAATCTTACTAATGAACGAGTGAATTTTGCAGATTGTTTAAATTCTCTATGATTTTTTGGTACATAAGATTTAAATCGTCTTTCAATTTCATGAATTTGTTGATTATTTTTATCAATAATTTCATTACGATTATTTAAACGTTTTGTGAAATTATTAATAAACTCATTCCGATTAATTGTTGGCATAATTATCCTTTCATCATATCGATTAATCGTTCGCGTTTTAAGGAACTATAACCTCAAAACCCACTGACAGTAAAAATTATTCCAATCGCTCCTATACCAATTAAAAACGATCATCACTTAGCGTTTAGTGTGAGTAATATACCTGCACCAAAGAAAATAATTGCTTGAAATCCATAAATCAATAGGAAACTCAATGGAATAGATAATAATAAACCAATTCCAATAACCGGAACATAAATCGACAAAAAAGAAGATACATTTTCTCTATCAGAATATCCGAGAGCTTTTAATATGGCTGCTAATTTTTTGGAATCACCAATTAACATCACAGAAATTAACATAACGATAATAATAACCATTAAAGACACAATAGCTAAAACAACGGTTTCCACTTGAGAGATAGTATTAGATAAATTATTAAAAATAATGTAAGTCGAATCTCTGTCTTGCGCACCCGATACTAAAGAAATAAGTGAGGAGGTGCCATAAATAGAGGTTAACTTGTTAGTAAATTCATCAACTAGATCAATCATATCATTAAATTTTTGTTGTCTTTCTGGTGATTCACTAGAAGCAGCTTGTCAATCCACATATGCCTGATTAATTTTTTTACCGATTGATGATGTTCCATCAGGATTATCAGGGAGATCAATAATACCAGAAATAATATTAGCAATTTCTAAATTAGCGCTTTGTTTTAATATATCTTTAGTTACATTAGAATTTAATGCATCGTTACCTGGATATATACCAGACGGTGAATATAAAGTCATTCCACCATTAAGAATAGCACTACCATTATTTCTTCTAGTGAACACACCGTTAAAACCATAAGGTACTATTGTACCTTCACTCTCATCGTATGAAAGTGCAGGATTAATGTTTGAATCATCAGTAGCAAATTTAGATAAATTTAATAAATCACTTATTTGATTTTTATCATAATCAGTAGAATTGGCAATGTTATAAGATTCTTCCCATCATTGTTTATTAAATATTTCATCAATTGTTGCATCTTCTTTTTCACTATTGAAGTATCAATTATTTAATTTGCATGTGTTATCAAAAGATTCATCATTTTCTAATAGACTACTGCGTAATCCTAAAATATGATTAGCTAGTTGTTGATTAGTAAAATATTCCTCCCCTTGATATGTAGTATTAATGCCTACCACTTTAAAAGTTTGGATAGGATTGCTTGAATCATTTGCCATCTCTCTTGTAATTCGGTCTGCTTTATTATCAATCGTAAACTGAATATTATCCCCTACACTAAGATGATATTTGTGTTGTGCATAGGCGTTAATAATAATTGGATAAAACCCTTGTTTTATATCATTTATAGTATTGGTATCATTTAAAAGAGCATTAATCTTTTTGCCACCAGCATTAGTTAAATCAACATATTTACTATCAGATTTTAAGCCAACTACACGAACATTAGAATCGGTGCCAACTTTTTTACCTGATAAATATGTATATGTTTCATCTGGTTCATCAAAGGATTTAAGTGGAATTTTATTGTATACAACAGAATAATCATTATCTAAGGCCGTGTCATAATCAACATTAGCTATTTCAAAATTAGGTTTACCATCATTGCTGTCAACAGAATATACATAATTGATAAACGACATAAAATCTGGCTCCAAATTACCGATTGGAATACCAATAAACGAAGAAATACAATTAGTCTTATTTAAAGTATAGTTGTAAGGACAGTTCGGATCAATTCTTTGATTAATAGGTAATTCTTCGCTTCTATTAAAGAATTGATCTTCTTCATCTCTTTCTCTAATTTTGCTAAAATGTGAATCATTGTAATAATTTTTGTAATTGTTATTTGGATCAGGGTTTACCCCATCACCTCACATAACTGCTTCACCTAATGCTTGAATCATCCTTACAGTACGTTGGTCTGATGTATTCTTGCTGTTTTCTGGCATTAGTGATACGGCAACGGACCACGGATTTGAAGTCATGCCTAACGCACCAACTGTAAAATTTAAAGCAGTTTCAATCATAGAACGATTTTTTAAATACATCAAATCATTAGCTTCACCAATTGCATCACTCATCATTGGGTATAAAATGGAAGCATGTGTTTTACTTTGATCATCAATAAAACTTTGTTGAATATCACCACTTAGTGTTGGATGAGTAAGATCATATATATCATAAGTCCAATCATAATAAACTTTTGGTATACCATAGTATTCATAACCTGTTGCACTCGGAAATACTGTGTCATATGATGAATCTTTTTCAGCAGACTGACCATCAAAATAAATGGAAGGTATTCAATTTTTTCCTTCAATTGATTGAACAAAACCAGTTTGACCAAAAACATCTGCGTTTACTGGAATATATTGACCTCCCTGATTAGTTGGCGAATATAAATCAACAGCATAACTATAATTACGACTAGCAAAAGTGCTAGATTCAGCATAACTAAATTTACCAATCATATTAATACCAAATACTAATGTAGAAATGGATAAACTTACCATAACAGATAGAACAATTAGCTTTCAAATGGAGTTAAAAGCAGTGGAAATTCTAAATTTAGTCATAATCCCAAAACTACGAAATGGTTCTTTAATATGACGAGCAATGAAACTACCTTTAAATTCACTACCGTTTTTCATCAAATTAACTGTTTTTTCCCGTAATTGAATGAAGATAGAAATTATTGAAACTGCTATGAAAATTAAAAATGGCACTAAAATAGCAAACAATAGTACTAAAATGTTAAAAGAAGCAATGGGTGTAGGCAACATTCAATAGTTAGAAAATAAACTAATAGCAGGTTTTTGTAAAAAGAAACCAATGAGATACCCACTAAATCCACCTAAAATCGCTGGTAGTAAAGCAAAGGGCATCAATGAAAAAGCAATTCTACGCTTACTAATACCGTTAGCCTGCATAACACCAATTTGTGTACGATTATTACTAATATACCTTTGAATAACAATAGCACAAATAAATAAACTTAAAATTATGACAAATGCTGTTAATGCCACATCAATTAATCTTATTTTATTAACCAGCGATGGAATAAATGCCACTCTGAAAGCACTAGCATTTAACACATTGGTGGTATCATTAGCCATATAGCATGCTTGAATATCCTTTGGCCAATTCATCACTTCCTTTGCCTTTTGATTCATTTGATCTAATACTTGACTTTGATTTACACCTTTGTTAAATGAACCAACTAAATAGTTTTCAGTAAAATTACCACGATAAGCATCAAACATGCGGTTATAAGCGTGAGAATTACCAAAAATAATACATTCATTGGTAGGATTTGGATTGGAATGCATAATATCCAATATTGGATAAGTAAAGTCAGCAGTAATACCACTACCAATCACAACAAATGGCATACTTACTTCGGATGAATTTAAAATTGTATTATTTTTATGTTCATTAATAAAAGAATTGAATTGACTTAATGTGTAATCACTATCAATATTATGTATATATCCATCATTAATATTTTGTATAAATTGATTACGATTACTAATTTGATATGGCGTAATACCATTGCGTTGTAAAAATTCAGGTGATACAACTACATATTGAGCCGTTCAATCTCTCAATGATCAAGACTGGGGGCTGGTAACAGTTCAATTAATACTATAGCGATAACCTTTATTTTGTAATAAAAAATGTGATTTGTAGTTATCAATGTATGACTTATACAACTCTTCATTATTAGTTGGATCAAAAGCGAGACTTTTGATTATGTTGTATAAATTAAGGTCAGTATCCTCTAAATTATACACATCGTCACCAGAAGCTAATAATTTAAAAAAAGCTTGGGATTCTTCTGCTTTAGCACCGCTTACGAAGTCTACATAAGTATCTGGCAATTGCTCATTGTAAGCTAAAAGTGCCCCAATTGGATCGTCCGTATCAGGAAACATTTGTTTCAAATCAATTCCTCATTGGACTAATGGATTAAATTCATTGACAGAAAAATTATTTTGTTGGTTGTTTCCAAACAAAACTATTTTATCTATCTGATCTTCTGGATTAGATTGTATCATCTTATACAATTTACCGTCTGGTGAATTTGTAACATCCAATGATTTAAAATTACGTCATGCTACTTTTTCATTAAAATCAGTACTTAAGAATTGTTGCATCGGTGTATCAGTTTGGGTAATAACATTGATTAATTCAACTTCAATCGGATTTACTTCTAAACTCAAAAGATCTAAATCTCCATTGTTTTCACCTTCTGTACCAGAATTTTTAATCTCATTCATGATAGAATCATAAGATTCAGTTGATACATGATCACTAGATGTATGATCCGCATCCATATATGTTAATTTCTTTATATTTTGACTTTCAATTGTCACAATTGGATGAAGTAACGAACTATAGTTGGGGTCAGTATCATGATTTTGATAAAAAATCCCTAATAACGTTTCTTCTTGCCCAACTGAATTTAAACTAACTTGATAAGTACGTTGAAAACCAGTTTCTAAGTCGTTCTGTTCAGGTCAAGGTACAGATTTACCATCCGATGATTCCCCCATATATTCATTTTTAGTAGGATCAGTTGGATCAAAAGGGTTATTATCAAAATCATATTTTGCATTACCGATGACATAGTTTTCAGAAATAGTAAAATCGTGTAAATTACCAGACGTTGTAATCCTAGAATATTCATTACTAATATTAGAAGAAACACTATTTAAAATGGTAAAAATACCAATAGATAAAAATACTAAAAAAGTTAAACCAACAACAGAAGCCTTATTGTGCTTAAGTGAACGAAACACATTCTTAATAAGATTTCACATATGTTAGAAATATACAAAATAAATGGTGTTTATTTGCATTATCTAATGTTAAAAAATTTATCCGTTGGAATGGATATTATGTTGGATTGTTTTCAACCACTATATAATAAATTATCTTATGAGAACTTTACTAAATAAAGGCATTGAATCATTATTTAAAACACAATTAAAATCAATTTCTTTCAACGAAGATAAACTTATTGCTCACACCAACTCCAAACAAGATCCTTGACCAAATAAAGCAATAGAAAATGGTTTGAATATTAAAATTATGATTATTAATGGTTTTAAATGCTTTATTGTCAATAGTAAGAAAAAGCAATCTAACACAAAACGTATCATTTATATTCATGGCGGAGCATATGTAAGTGAAATTTCTCAAATCCATTGAATCTATATTAAAACACTGATTAAGGAAACTAACGCCACAATTTATGTCCCAATCTATCCTCTATCCAATAACAAATATTCTAGCCAATTAGATGCCATTAAATTTCTGCTAAATTTATATAAAGAAATCACTACAAGCGAACCAGCATGTACATATACCATTATGGGAGATTCAGCTGGCGGTAATTTTGCTTTGATTCTAGCACAGCAAATAAAAATTAATCATTATCCTAAACCAAAAAATTTGATTCTGTTATCTCCAGTTGTAAGTATGGAATTTTCTCCAGAGGCTAATAAAATTGCTCATAATGATCCCATACTTTCTTACAACCTACTAATGGTTGTTATGAAATGACAATTGCAAAATCAAAGCCCTAAAAACCCCTTATTCTCCCCCATATATGGAGATAATAATGACATAGGAAATATACATATTTTTATGGGACAACGTGAAGTATTCCTTTATCACATTGAACGATACCTAAAAATATTAGATAAAAATAATATTCAATATTCAATTGATATTAAAAACGATATGTATCATGTGTATCCTTTATTCATAATTGACAAGAATGCTAAAGAAACTAATGCAAAAATTTTTCAAATTTTAAACGAAAACTAATTTATTTCATTTTATTTAATTGTATAAATAATTGTTTAATTCTAACTACATAATGATTGATACCAGTACGGGTAATATTTATTTGATATTTAATTTGAAAAATTTTTACCATTTCACTTAAAGATGCTTCGGGATTCTGCAAACGAATTGAACAATAAAATCTGAACTTATCTGGTAATTTTTTAAATTCTTTCATTCTTCTTATAGCTTTTATCATTTTAACTTGTTGAATTCCAGCTAAAGATGACTTATGCAAATTAGCTACATCCAAATTATTAATTCTTTGCACATTCGTATAATAGTCCCGAGCAATAATTTTATCCTCTAATTCATGCATGCAACGATTAGCACCAACGATTTTTAAAAAGTCAGAAACATCTACCGCTTTTTTAATATAAAGCACAAACCCTTTTTCCCGTTTTAACAATGTACTAGAAATATTAAACTTTAATAATATTTTTTGAATTAGGCGCAAATAATTAATTTTAGTTGAACGAATTTCTAAATGATATACGCTTTTTTCGATAGAACTAATGCTACCACCACTTAAAAATGCACCAACTAGATAAGCTCTCTGGTCTGTCGGTTTTCGAATAATATGAAAAGGTATTTTTAAATTAAGTTTTAAATCATTGTTTATTTTTTTAAAATCACCAATAATAGTTAATTTGTAAGTGCGACGTTTATTTAATGATTTAATTTCAGTATAAGAAAATGTATGTTTAATACGATAAAGTTGTTTTAAAAAAGAAGCAATTAACTTAATAATTGGTTGAAATTGTGTTTTTATTTCTCATATTTCACCAACCTCATTAAAAGAAATAATTAAATTGTTAGTGAGATAGGAAGATAAAATGGCTTTTATTGCATTTTTTTCGTATGTAAAATGGGTAAGCTCTTCTTTTACTTTTTCACTAAAAGTTTGCATCTTCTTTTAAATATTTGATCGCAGATAAAGCAGCTAAGGTCCCATCACCAATAGCTGTAGAAATTTGTCGATAAATATTTCTAGAAACATCACCAGCTGCAAATATACCTTTAATTTTAGTTTCCTTATTTTGGTTAGTAATGATAATTCCGTTTGAATTTATTAATGTACTAACATTACTTAAAAAATCACTTTCTGTGTGTGAACCAATAAATACAAAGACATAATTAACTTCTAATTTTTGTTTTTGATTATTAGTTTCAATTTCTATATCAGTTACATTTTGTTTGTTTCCATTAATTGCAAGACATAAGGTATTATTAATAATTTGAATATTCTTATTATTGGTTAAAGTATTCAAAAGTTTGTCATCTACATTTAATTTGTCTTCTTTGGTGATTAAATAAACTTTTTTGGCAATTCCACTTAAATAAATAGCATCTTGAATAGCTAAATCGTTATTACCAAATACTGCTATGTTCTTGTCTTTTGTCAAAGCCCCATCACATAAAGCACAATATGATACACCCTTATTTTTATATTCATTCTCACCAGGAACATTTAGTTTCATCTCTATTGTTCCTGTTGCTACAATTAATGCCTTTGCAAAATAATTAACACCATTTTCTAAAAAAGCCACATGATAATTTTGACGTTGTACTATACCAGTTACTTTACCATATATATAAATAGCTCCTAACTCTGTAGCTTGTGTATACATGTTAAGTGCAAGGTCTGCTCCAGTAATGGATTTATATCCTGGATAATTAGTGATATTTGGTAAATTAACAATTTTACCACCTGGTACATCTTGTTCAACAAAACCCACTTTTAAATTGGCTCTTCGGCCATAAATAGCTGCTGTTAATCCAGCCGGCCCTGCTCCAATAATAAGTATGTCAAATGTGTTAGCATCACTCGCTGTCAATGTTTCTAAACCCATAATTTACCTTCCTAAATAATATAATATTTGATCATCATTTTTAAGTGTCATTTTTTTATTTTTAATAGTTTGAACTAAACTATATTTCCTAAACCTATATAGAACTGTATGATTTAACACTATCAACACTATTCCAACTACCAAATATAAAGCTGACATTACATAAGTGAGAATAAATGTAAATTGTGACTGTCTCAACGGTTCTAATGATAAACGTAAAATACCATATCAAATAAAATAAGCGAATCCTAAATCACCAATTTTTTTCTTAGGGATAAATTCACCAACAAAGAAAATTAATATTAGTCCTCATCAATTTAAAGTGCTTTCATAAAAAAATAACGGCTGATACACACTACCATCAATCCGCATTAAAGGGAATAAATGTTCAATAAAATTAGCATACGAACCATCTATTGCTCGACCATATAATTCTTCATTTTGGTAATTGCCATATCGTCCAATAATTTGACCAATTAAAATTGCTGGTACAATTGCATCAACATAAGCTAGAAAAGATACTTGACGAACTTTATTAGGTTTAGTAGAAAAATCTCGTACTTGATATTTAGGGTATTTCAAAATAAAAGGAAATCATCAACAAGCCAATAATACAGTTAATACGACTCCGCCTTCAATTGCTAATCCCCCGTCCCTAAATGCTCAAAAATTACTTCATGATGCATCACCTAATGCACATGACCATAATCTGGCTCCTAATATAGCAGTTGGAATGCCCATCAAACAAAACCAATAAAATGGATCAATCGAAATTTTATATAATTTCCACATTTTAATACAACTGATAAAAATAGCGGCCATAAAGCCTATAAAAATAAAAATACCATATCACGCAACATCTAATTCACCAATTGAAAAAGCAATAACATTGTAGTTTCGCAAAACCAAGACATTAATTAAAAATATTGAAAGCGGTAATAAAATAACTGTTAAACCAGTAACAATTAATCAATTTCATGTTGAGTGATGATCATCTAAAATGGAAAAACCAATTACATTTGATTCTGTTTCATTAATGTTTATTTGCGCAAGATCTCTATCCATTTTCTTTGTTCACTTTTTCGTAATTTTGCATGTAATCTTCGGCTGAACTATAACCGTGCTGTTTTAATTTAAGGTCAATCACTGCTGTTTCAATTAAATCAGACATTTTACGCCCCGGAGTGATTGGCAATTTGTAATACGGAATATGTACTTTTTCAAGTTCTTTTGTTTTTAATTCTACCCCTAAACGTTCAAATTGAAGTGCCTTTTTGTCATCAACTACCAATTCAATAATGACATCTATATTTGAAGTGTCTTGCGTTTTTTCAATTCCTAACATACGTGGAATGTTCAAAATACCTAAACCTCGTACTTCAATAAATTTATTAGCAACAGCGTTAGGTTTCCCTAATAATCGGTCTGCCAAATTAGCTACATCTACAGCATCATCAGCAATAAACAAATGACCTTTACGCACCAACTCCAATGCAACTTCTGATTTACCAACGCCCGATTCCCCTTGCAATAATACACCTACTCCATAAACACTAATTAATGTGCCATGAATCGTTTTATATTCAGCCATTTGTTCGTTAATTCAAGCCGCTACTGTAACATATAACTGAGCTGATGGCATTGGCGAAAATAAAATAGTCGTTGAGTATTTCTTGGCAATTTTACGTAAAATATCAGCGTATTTGAATGCCTTAGTAATGATAATAACAGGTGGTTTTAGCTCTAAAACATTAGATATAGATTCCACAATTTTTTTATGACTTAACTGTGATAAAAATTTACTTTCATTGCCACTTCATAAAACAGCAGAAATAATATTTTCAAAAATAATATGTTTAGACGCTAATTCTATCCCTGTTCGATTTAAACTAGGGATTTGTATTTTATTTCTTGAGCTGCCTTTATGTAATACTTCAAAATGAAATTTATTGATAAGTGATTTTATGGATATAAATTTTATCGTACGCATGAGACATTTATTATAGTGTTAATATACCTCTTCCAATACTTTTAGAACACTCAATATTTTAATTATTGACAATAATTATCTTTTATATAATCTATGCGATGAAGATAGCTAGCATACACCAAGAAAATGGTAAATTAAAAAAATGATTTAAAAATGCTATTGTAGGAATAAGTTGTATAGCTATTGTTGGTGTAGGAATTACTGGTATTTGTATAAGTGGAATGCATCCATGATCAGAAATAGTTTTTTCTAACATGTCCGCTTTTGATATAAAAAATAATGAAATAACCGTTTATGCCGATGAAACTCCTCAAATAAATTTAGCTTGATTTACTTTAAAAATTCAAATTGAAAATCATAATAATGCTAAAAATCTTACATTAATAGATCAATCATATTTTGACCCATATAAAGTTGATCCTGAAGATATAGCACCTCAACCAATAGGAAATGCTGAGTGAGGTGTATACACAGAACCTGAGTTTTCTAAAATGGAACGTTACTTTTTTATTGATCCGGAAAACGATACATTAAATTGTCATGAAATCCCAAATAATTATTCACCTGCTACTTTTGTTTTACATACATTTGTTGAACTCTTTTTCTATGAAAATGCTTCATACAATTTTGGTAATTTATTATTAGTTTCTGATCCAATAAAGGTGAATTTATTACCTTCTAGTAATACTCATTAATTATGATTAAACGTAAACAATTGCTTTTTGGTGAAGTAATCCATAAAAAAGAAAATAACGGTAGAGCAAAAGAAGTCATTGCTAAATTATCACGCGGATTAATGCTACCGATTGCCATGTTACCAATTGCGGGTTTATCTTTGGGTATTGGGGCAACAATTAATTCTCAAGCTGCCACTACAGCTGGTCAAACAATTGGTAGTGTATTAATGTTAACTGGTAATATTATTTTTGCAATATTACCTCTGTTATTCGCCATTGCTGTATCTATTACTTTTACCAAAGACTCAGGCACAGCAGCCTTATCATCAGTTGTTGGTTATTTTGTGTTCCTATTATTACAGACTGCATTAATCGTTAATCCTCATGGTAACGATCCCAATTATCATTTTCTTTGATACAATTTTACTCCTGAAAAATTTCAAGCTATCTTTACTGAAAGTTTTGGGGTAAATACTTTATCCACTTCTGTTTTTGGTGGTATTTTAGTTGGAGCTACGGTTGCCTTTCTTTACAATCGTTTTAAAGATATTCAATTACCATATGCTATTGCTTTTTTTAGTGGAGTACGTTTTATTCCTATTATTACTTTTGCAGCCATGATTATATTTAGCATGATTTTTGCCATTTTATGACCACTCATTGGACAAGGACTATTTTATTTGGGCGAAGGGCTTCAATATGGTGGTCAATACGGTGGAATTAACTCGCTAGTTTACGGTATCATCAACCGTGCATTGGTGCCGTTTGGTATGCATCATGTCATAAATACGATGTTGTGATTCACTAACATAGGTGGTCAATTCGATACTAATCTGGAAATGTTTAAAGCTAACGGAACTGATCTCCATATTAGCGCTTATCAATTAGCAGGTGATATTGTTGCTAGTAAAATCACTGGTGATATCAATATGCAGATTTATTTTACTAGGTTAATTGGACAGCACACAATTGAGGGTACAAAATATACTATTACTATTCAAGACATCATCTATTCATCTAAGCAATCAGGTGTGCAAATCGCTCCTGGTCAATATACTAATTTCGCATATGTTTTTGGTTTATTTGGTTTATCTGGGGCTGCTTTGGGCATGCTATTTGCAGCACCTAAAGGAGAAGGCAGAAAACAAGCGGCTGCGATTGTTATACCAGGAGCGATTGTCAGCAGTTTAACAGGGGTTTCTGAAGCAATTGAATTTACCTTCTTATTCTTAGCTCCTTGATTATTCTGAGGCTTCCATGCCATATTGGCTGGCATTGGAGGAATGATTACCACCACCTTAATTTACTATGCACCAAATGTCGCTCCACATGTTACCTTTTCGTTCGCACAGGGAGCACTAGATTTTGTAATTTATGGTGTTATTCCTGATATTCGTGGCGGTGGTACACATTGTTGAATGTTACTATTAATGTCTATTGTTTATTTCCCTATCTATTTTGGGGCTTTCTACTGAGCTATTAAAAAATGAAATTTATCTACTCCTGGCCGTGGTGGTACTAAATTATTCACTAAAGCAGATTGAATGAAAGAAAAACAAGATAAATCTACTTTAAATAAAGCTCTAACTCTAAGAGAAAAATCAAAAGAAGTAATTATGGCATATGGTGGTGCAGATAATATTCTTAACATTGATGCATGTATTACCAAATTAAGAATTCAAGTGAAAAATAAAAAAATAGTAAATGAAAATCGTTTGAAAGAATTAGGAGCTCTCGGTGTTATTCATCCATCTCCTCAATCAGTTTATGCCGTCTTCGGCAATGAAGCTGATCTAATTAAAAATCAAATGAAAGATATTATCGCCAAGGGTGAACATAAATACCTTGAAAGCAAACCAATCAAACATTAATAAAAAGAGAGAAATTAATATGAAACAAAAAACATATCCATACAAAGTATTTGTATGTAAAGATGAAAAAATGACGGCATTAGCTTGTGCTAAAGCTCTAACTAAGGTAGTTAAAAATAAACCCAATGCCTGCTTGGGTTTAGCAACTGGAGGCACATGTATCCCCGTTTATGAAGCAATGGTAACTGATTACATCAAAAATCATACTAGTTATCGCAATATTAAGACTTTTAATTTAGATGAATATATCAATTTAAATCCATTGTATATTCATGAAAGTTATCGAGCCTACATGAATTTTCGTTTGTTTTCTCAAATTAATATCCAAATGAAAAATACCCATTTTCCGTGTTTCAAACACCCAAGTGCTTATGAAACTTTAATTCAAAAAAACGGTGGGTTAGATGTACAAATTATTAGTCTTGGCCACAATGGACATATCGCTTATAACGAGCCCGGTTCTTCTCTAGATAGTGTTACAAGAGTTATTACACTAACGTCGAGCACAATTAGAGCTAATGCACGTTTCTTTGAAAATAATCCACAAATCGTTCCTAAGAGAGCAGTATCCATGGGTATTAAAAGTATTCTAAATGCACGAAAAATAATCGTTATTATTACTGGCATTGGCAAAGCAAAAGCCTTTCAACACATCTTGAAAAATAAATATGATCCGCAATGACCTTGTTCATCAATCATTTTTCATAAAAACGTAGAAATTTATGTTGATGCCAAAACCGCCAAAGTAGCTGGTTTTAAATACTCATAGCAAATTCATATTACATAGTAATATGTAAAGAAATAATTTAAATTCATTAAAGGAGGCGGTAATATGGCAAAATTTAAAATAACTGCAACAATAATAACAACGAGAGTGTTAACAAAATTAGTTGATTCCAAAACTTTAGAAGAAGCAACCGCGAAAGTTTAGTTAGAATCCGAAGCTAGTGATTGAAAAACAACTAAAACTTTAAAAACTACTTCGAAGTAAAATATTTTTTATACAACTTTTTGTTTTCTCGACAAGTAGTTTCTAGTTCTGTTTTATCTATTCGATCAAAATAATCAGATCATTCACTTAAAGTTTTTGGTTTTTTATTTTTCATAGCCATCATTATAGCAAGTTCATATTAATGTATGTATTTAACATGTTTTTTTAATATAAGTTTTTATTAGTTTGGAATGGATTGATTTAATATCAAACATTTATTACTACAATTTATCTAATCCAAATTATCAGTATAAACAATTACATTACTATGATGTGTAAGAGCAGTAATAGGCCAATTTGGATCAAAATATTTTGCATGCTGTAAATGTTGAATTGCTTCCTTTTTCACTTTACCAGTCGCAATTAAAATAATTTTTTTAGCTTGCAAAATTTCCTTCAAACCCATTGTAACCGCTTGTTTAGGTACATTATTAATATCATCATTAAAAAAACGTGCATTAGCTTGACGACTAGAAATAGTTAAATTAACAATATGAGTTTGTGAATCAATTGGTGTGCCAGGTTCATTAAAAGCAATGTGCCCATTATTACCAACTCCTAAAATTGCTAATTCTATTTGTGGACATTGCCGAATTAATTTTTGATAATTATCACCAACTAATTCTTGGTTAGGAAAATATGTATGAGTTTTATCAATATTAATATGGTTAAATAAATTTTTGTCCATAAAGTAACGATACGATTGATTAAAATATTTTTTGCTCATGCCAATATATTCATCCAAGTTAAAAGTTATGGCTTTAGATCAATCAGTATGATTAATTTGATAATCTTTAACAATGGTTTGATAAGTAGTTATAGGGCTAGAACCAGTCGCCAAAATAAATGATGAATAAGGATTATTCTTAACTTGACTAATAAATAATTCTCCTACTTGTTTACCTATTTCGTTAATGTCTTGACACTTAACATAACGAATAGACATTAAATTTTTCTCCCATGAATAAAAGTAGCACGTAACCTATAATCTTTGTCTAATAAAACAAAACTACTTTCTGCACCTTTAACTAAATTACCAAAATGTTTCTCCTGTTTAATGCTTTTAGCGGCATTTAAACTAGAAACTTTAAGAATGTCAGACATAGAACATTTAGTAATTTGACCGAAATTTTCAATTTGCTTGTGGTATGGTACATTACCTCCAGCAATGCAATTGGTACCGTGCAAATAATCTAATGATCCTCGTTTATCAATTCTTATTCCTCAAACATTAAAAACACCATCTTTCAACCCTTTAGTTGACAAACTATCACTTATAACCATTATCTGATTAGCACCTAATATATTGTAAGTATTCAAAATAACTTCAGGTGCTACATGTACCTTATCGCAAATTAATTCGCACTTCAAATCTTGTCGATTAAAGATAGCATTAATGATTGTTGGACAACGTTTATCAAAATTTGGTAAAGCATTATATAAGTGAATAATTCTTTTAGCTCCTAGCTCAAATGCTTGGTTTGCTTCGCTGAAATTTGCATTGGAATGACCAGTAGCTAAGAAAAATTTTTTGTTGATAAATTTATATTTACTTAAATTATTCTTAAATTCTGGAGCAACAGCTAATATTTTGGTTGTGTTAGGCAATATTTTATTCAAATGATTTAATTGTTTTAGGTTAATTGGTCTAATCAATTTAGGATCATGTGCTCCTTTTTTAGTAATCGATATATATGGTCCTTCAATATATCATCCTTTAATTACATTATTTACATCATTTTGCTTAATATTTTTGTAATTTCTAGCTATTGCATTCAAATCTTTATCACTACATGTTATTGTAGTTAATAAAATACTACCTATGCCTTCTTTATTAATTTGTGAAAGATAATGTAGCATATCTTTATTATGTTGATTATTAATCAACATGTTAAAATCAAATCCATAACCTCCATGGGTATGACTGTCTACGAAAGCCGGCAATAAATATAAACCTTTGGCATCATAACTAGATTTGGATGTTTGCCCTTCTTTGATTTCTACAATTTTTTCATCATTAAATTCAATATAACCGTCAATAATTTTATTTTCAAAAACAAGTTTAGCATTAGATATGATCATAAAATAGTTAATTGATTATATCAATTTGTATAGTTTATAATCCCACTACTATGGGTGAAAAAATAAAAAAAGATTGTCCTTGTGCTACACGTACATGTCCTAATTGAGGAAAATGCAAAGCATGCCGGAAAATGATGGCTGCTGAAGGTGCTAAACCTGTTTGTGAATGAAATATTTAAACATATTACATGTCCAAAATTCTAACGATTGTTATCCCGTCATATAATGCAGAAAAAACTATTAATAGTACACTTCTATCTTTAGATTATCAATGTGGTAAATATTTTAATGTCTTAATCATTGATGATGGAAGCGCACAACCTATTCAACCATATATTCAACCATGAATAGAACGTTATCCTAGTATTATTAAATGTATCCGCGTTAAAAACAACAATTGAGGTGGTTGTGTTAATTATGCAATTAAACATGTTAGCACTAAATTCCTCAAAATTCTAGATAGTGATGATACTTTTTTTGTTGATCACATGAATAGCTATTTACAACACCTTCAATCCCTCGCTAAAACTAAAGTAGATACTGTCATTACTAGTTTTTCAATCAAGAATTTAAAAACCGGTAGTCTTATGAAGCGCCGTTATAATCTAAAGAAGAAAATAGTTTATACTAGTTTTGATAATTTACGATTTAATAAAATCCTATCAATGCACGCATTTACGTGAAGTTTATCTTTGCTAAAAAAAATACAACCATTGCCTATTAAAATACCATACACCGATAATCTTCTTGTGTTTCGAACCATTTTATTCAGCAAAAATGTTGTATTATTACCTAATCATATTTTTGTCTACAATTATAATTTTGGCGATGTTAATCAATCTATGTCCTGAGAAAAAACAGTGAAAAATTTGCCAAAATTAAAACATATATATCATGCGATGTTCCAATCACCAATTAGTAATCTTGGTTATAAACGAACTAAATTATTGATTGCTTCCATTAAACAAATGTTTTATCTTATTATTCTAATTATTTCGTTAGACAATGACATTTATGATTGACAAAGAAAACAACAATTTAATCAAGAATTAAATTTTATCGAACCATATATAAAAGACAAAAATATAACTAAAAAAATTAAGAGTGGATATTTGCGTATTATCAATCGACGTTCTATTCCTCTTGTCATACGTATTAATAAATTTGTTCTATTAACTTCTCAAGTGGGTTTTTTAAAAATGTTCAAAATGCAATATAAAGAAAATAAATATGAAAAAATTCGAGCCTAACCGAGAAATTAAACAAATGGTGCAAATTAAAAAATTTAAACATCCTATCCCTCTAGTTTATTTCAAACCATTAAAAGAAAACGATAAAACTTGTATATTTCTTTTTGTTGGAGGCTTAGGTGGAACCATCCCTTTTTTAGAGATCATGAATTATCCTTTTTTCAATAATCATTATTTATTTGGTTTTGAACGTGCTAGTCATGGGAATAATTTAAATAAACCCAAACGTTTCCCTATCTTTTTCTTAAAAGAATTAGATAAAATTATTGACAAAATTCATGATTTATTACCAAATAAATGCATTTACATTCTTGGGGAATCATGAGGTAGTGCATTGGCTTACTTGTATTGTAAAAATCATGCTAATAAAATTAATGGTGTTTTTTGTTGAAATATGCCCCATGCAATTAAGGATGCTAGTCATTCGCCTTGATCTGAAAGAATAATTATTTTTTTTAAGATGCTATTAACCATTCCTTTTGGCATTCCTTGTAAAGATTATCATGCTAAAGATACATCTGAAGTTTTCTCATCAAATGAAATGTTGGTAAGATTATCTAAACTAGCTAATGCAAATAAAATTGTAGATTTGAGATTATATTTAGCCTCTTGATGAAGTTTTAAACCAGCATGACGCTTTTTAAATAAAAATATCGGTAATCCAAAATACAATATGTTCTACATTCAATCTGGCGAAGATTTCATGTTTGAAAGGAAATATTTTAATCGTTTTCAAAAAAAATGACATGCTACTAATAGAATTAAATATTTTGATAATGGCTTTCATGTTTTTAGTATGGAAGAACCATGAAATGAACAACTTTACAAATTTATTAATGATCACATTTAATTTGTTTTAAAAATAAATAATCTGACTTAATCATTTGACTAATTGAATACTTTGGTTTTCAATGTAATTCTTTTCTCGCTTTTTCAATTGATGCAATCAATGTTGATGGGTCACCAGGACGATTATTCTTTAAAGAATATTCAAACTTTACATTGTTTATTTTGCACGCCAATTTAGTTATTTCTAGAACAGAATAGCCTTTGCCAGAACCTAAGTTATAAATTCCTGAATCATTCTTTTTTAATAATGACACAGATAATATACAAGCTGATACTATATCTTCAATATGAACATAATCTCGTACACATGTACCATCTTTAGTATCATATTGATTTCCATAAATGATTGGCTTTTTATTTTCACTAATTAATCGATTAATAGCTGGAATTAATAATGTTGGTGTTTTTTTCATCATTCCAAATTTAAGAGAATTACTGGCTCCTGACACATTAAAAAAACGTAATATTACATAATTAATGCCTGCTTGTTCAATTAATTTTTCTGCCAATAGCTTAGTTTTGCCATATGGGTTACATGGCTTTTTTGGTGTTTTTTCTTGGATAAAATTTTGTTTTGAATTACCATATACTGCAGCAGATGAAGAGAAAATTATTTTTTCACAGCCATATTTTTTCATATATTTCAAAATATTTTTTGTCCCTATCACGTTGTGTTGATAATATTTGTTTGGTTTTTTCATAGATTCTGAAACCACCGTTTTAGCAGCCAAATGTATTACTAAATTAAATTGATATCTAGCAAAAATTTTATTTAGCAAACGTTCATTTAAAATACTCCCATTAATTAGAGTAGCGTTTTTATTCACTATTCTTTTTTTATTAGTAGATAAATCATCTAAAATAACGATTGTATGTTTTTTAACAAAGTGTTCGACTATAACCGAACCAATATAACCAGCACCTCCTGTTATTAAAATCTTCATATTATTCTCATTCAATTGTTCCGGGCGGCTTAGAAGTAATGTCATAAACAACACGGTTGATTCCTTTAACCTCATTGACTATTCGATTGGATATGTGATCTAATATATGATATGGTATTTTTGCATAATCTGCTGTCATACCATCTTGACTTGTGACTGCGCGAATAATAATTACATCTTCGTATGAACGTTGATCACCTTTTACTCCCACTGTTTTAACATTAGGTAATACAGTAAAATATTGTCAAATACTTTGATCTAGCTTAGCTTTTTTAATTTCTTCTTGCAAAATCACATCAGTCTCTTGTACTAATCTAATTTTTTCTGAAGTAATGGAACCTATTATACGAATAGCCAATCCAGGGCCGGGAAATGGTTGACGATTAACTATGTGTTCAGGCAATCCTAATTGTCTCCCTAATTCTCTTACTTCATCTTTGAATAGTGTATTCAAAGGCTCAATTAATTTAAATTTCATATTCTTAGGCAATCCGCCAACATTATGATGTGATTTAATAGTTTGAGCAGTGCTTGTACCAGATTCAATCACATCGGTATACAAAGTTCCTTGTGCTAATCATTTTAAACCTTTAATATGCTTAGTGTAATAATCAAAAGTTTCGATAAATTCTCTGCCAATAATTTTCCGTTTTTGTTCAGGATTAGAAATATTTTTTAACTTTGTTAAAAATTGTTTAGAGGCGTTCACTTTTATAAAATTAACATTAAAATATTTTTTAAATGCTTTGGTTACAGCTTCTCCTTCGTTTTTTCTTAATAATCCATGGTCCACAAATAGACAAGTGAGATTTTTATTAATTGCTTTGGCAATAATTGCTGCTGTTACGGCAGAATCCACACCACCTGACAATGCACATAGAACTTTTTCATTTTTTACGATTTGTTTAATTTTTATAATTTGATTGGTAATGAAGGATTGCATTGTTCAATCAGCCTTTGCTCCACAAATATCAAAAATAAAATTTTGCAATATTTTTAATCCATGAACTGTATGACGAACTTCAGGATGAAATTGAATTCCATAAATTTTTTTAATGTCATTAACTATGATCGCATTTTTGCAAGTTAGTGAAGCAGCAATAACTTTAAAATTAGCAGGTATTTTTTTTACTTGGTCGCCATGAGACATTCATACTAATTCTTTAGTCAATAAATTTTTGGTTAATTTATGATTTTTGATAATAATTTGCGTGCTACCATATTCTTTTTTATGAGATGGTTGAACAATACCACCATTTTGATATGTTATTAGTTGCATCCCATAACAAATGCCTAGAATAGGTACACCTAATTTATAAATGCGTCTATCAATTGACAATGCATGTTTATCATAAACTGAATTGGGACCGCCAGAAAAAATGATGCCTTTAATGTCCTTATCATTTTTTACTTGATCAATATTAATTTGATTGGATACCAGTTCGCTATATACCCCAAATTCTCTAATTCGACGAACAATTAATTGGTTGTATTGACTACCAAAATCTATTACCAATATTTTATTTGCCATGGTAATTAGGTGCTTCTTTAACAAAATCTAAATGGTGTACATGCGATTCATTAAAACCAGAAATAGTAATTTTAATAAACTCTGCTTTTTGTTTCAAAGTAGGGATATCTTTAGCACCACAATAACCCATACCACTTCTTAAACCACCTACTAATTGATATAAAATATTGTCAACATTCCCTTTGTACAATAAAGCAGCTTCCACACCTTCTGGTACTAATTTGGAAGCATCCATATTATTTTGAAAATAACGATCACTAGAACCACGCTTCATCGCAATCATAGAACCCATACCCACGTACGATTTATATTTTTTACCATTGATTGTAATAATTTTACCCGGGGCCTCATCTGTGGCTGCTAACATACTACCCAACATTACACTATCAGCACCAGCGGCTAATGCTTTAGTAATATCACCGGAGTATTTAATCCCTCCATCTGCAATAATTGGTATTTGTTTTTTAGCAGCAACATCATAAACATCAGCAATTGCAGTCAATTGTGGTACACCAACACCAGAAATAATTCTAGTTGTGCAAATGGAACCAGGCCCAATTCCTACTTTCAAAGCATCCGCCCCTGCATCAATTAGATGTTTAGCACCAGATTTAGTGGCAATATTACCAGCAATTAATTGAATTTTAGGAAAAGTTTTCTTAATTAATTTAATGGCATTAACAACATTCATTGAATCACCATGAGCGCTATCAATTGTTAAAACATCTACTCCAGCCTTAATTAGCATCTTAGCTCTTTCAATGTTGTTATTTGCAATAGAAATAGCTGCTCCAACAATTAAACAACCTTTAGTATCTAAATTAGCATCAGGATATTTTTTTAAATCAATTTTTGCTTTTTTAACTTGCATTACAGCATCAGCTTGTTCTAGAGATGATAAATTTTTGTGAATAAAACCGATCCCACCATTAAGCGCCATATGAATAGCCATTTTAGTTTCAGTTACTGTGTCCATTGCTGCCGAAACTACTGGAATATTTAATGTTATCTTACGTGTTAATTTAGTTTTTGTGGATACCTGTCTTGGAATTACATTGGAGTATTGTGGCACTAATAAAACATCTCCAAATGTATGACCTCTTTTTATATTATTTTTTAACATATTAACTTATTAATTGTGTGAGTCATATTATATATTAAATGTAATGCGATTACATCTGAGTGAATAGCGAGTGATTAAATACTTAATGATTATTCTAGTTTCAATGAATATCTAGAATTTTTACTACCGCCTATAATTTTAATTAAATTTTTATTAATCATTGATTTGAGTAAACTTTTAATAGCTCTCTCCTTCAAATTCGCAACTTTTTCAAGCTTTTTACGACTAGCTAGTTTATTTTTAGATAAATAATTAATAATTTTTATTTCATTTTCTTTTAATTCAATATTCTGATTAACCAAATATCCATGATATTTGGTTAAAAATGTTTTTTGTTGCATTAAATAGTATGAAATCAAATATGAATAATCAAATTTTGATTGACCTATGTAAACTGAATCTATATATGATTGTCTTGTTTCTTTATCAACAATGAATGGTACAACATTATTTAATAAACATTGTTTAAAGCTTATCATTCTACCAATTCTACCATTACCATCTCTAAAAGGATGAATAGCTCCATAACGAATGTGGAATTCAGCAATATCGTCTATGAGAATAGGTTTTCTTATCTTAAAATCTCTTAATAATTGATCCATCTTCTCATGAATCAAATAATGTGGAGTAGTTTCGAAATTTCCTGCTTTTACATTAGTTATCCGATATTTACCAAATTCTTCTGGGATATTTTTGTGTAAAATCGTACTTCGTTTTAAAATAAATTGATATTTTTGAACTACATCATGAGTGAGTTCTTCATAAAGATTATGAAAGACATAGTCAAATAGCTTTAAATGATTAAGATTTTCAATAGCATCATTTTGTTTAACTTCTTTTGATAAATGTAATGATTTTATCGTTTGATGTTCTTTTATTTCCGATAATTTTTTATGATCTTCTCTAGTTACTGTAGAACCTTCAATGATTGATGAATGATATGTAAAATCTTCTCGAATTTTTTTATAAAAATCTTTGTTTTCTTCAAGTAATGTGATTATAAGCTTAACCATGCAATTGATTATAAAATGAAATGCACCGAATGTGCACTGAATATGCACTAAATAATAATTACTATATACTTTGAGACTAAAAATATTACATTTTTTAATTAATGTTTTAATGTTGATACTTATAATATGAAAGCCGTTACAACATTGGTTTCGAACCGTGTCAGGCCAGAAATGGAGCAGCACTAAGATATAACTGGTGTGTGTAATGGCTTTTTTATTGACTATTAATTAGTTTTTTAACCTTATCAATCATTTGCTTTGTAGGTTCCTTAATTTGCAATAAATGATAAACGATATTCAATTGTCTGTATTTACTTAAAGCCAAACGATGATACGGTAAAATTTCAAATTTATCTAAATATTTTAATTGTTTAATAAATTTTCCTACTTTTCTTAAATCTTTAGGGTCGTCAGTATATCCAGGCACTAATACTTGCCTAATCCAAAATAATTGTTTATTTTTTTCTAAAAATTTAATCAACATCAATTCGTTTTGAGTAGAACAACCAGTAATTAATTTATGTTTTTTTGAATTAATGTGTTTAATGTCTACTATTCATAAAGGGTGGTATTGAATAATCTTTTTATAGAATTTAAAATTCGCTTTACTAAAAGTAACTCCTGATGTATCTAATGCTAGATTAATGTTATTCTCAAAACATAATTTAGCTAACTCAAGACAAAAATGTTGGTGAATTAAAGGCTCACCACCACTAAGCGTGATACCCCCGTGCTGATAAAACTTTTTATTTTTCCTAAATTTATCTATTACTTCTTGTGTTGAAATCTTAGAGTGTTTTCGGTTACTTCAAGATTCTGGATTATGACAATAAATGCATCGTAATGGGCAACCTTGCAAAAATATTACTAACCGAATTCCTGGGCCATCTACTGCACCAAAAGATTCTATTTTAAAATAAGGAGCATCAACATTCATGTAAAGATTATAAAATTAACTTAATCTATCTGAAATTCATTTTTGTTTTCATTTTTTTGTAAGTATGTATCAAATCAATCTTTAGTGCAATCATATCATTTTTGGTTTTTATATTGGTAGTAGTAGTAATTGCTACTCCACATAATTGTGTAAAAGCAATAGTTAAAAAAGGAGCAATAAAATTTGGAATATGTGTAAAAGCCAAAAGGCCTTGAACTGTTGATTTATCTGCTATGACTGTGGTATACAAAACAATTGTTATGCTCATCATGACTAACATTGAAATTAATTCTCTTCTGTTATGAAATATATTTTGTCATATTGATATTCTTTTTGAGTATTTCGGTGTTACCCAAAATCAAGATTTCCTTCGTAAAATAACTTTCATGAAAGTTGCTTCAATGTTTTGATAAAAAATAGCCGATCAAGATAATGAATAAATGGCTATAAAAACAATAAATTTTCATAAACTTATTCTGAATAATAATGTCAAGCATTGATTTAATAATTGTGTAATAGAAAATAATATGCTAATGAGTGTAAAAATCCAAATAGCATTTTGATGATAATTTAATCCGAATATTATTGCGTTGATAAATAATGTACAAAATACTGAAAAATAAGTAAATACTTTCGTGCAAATAACAAACGATAATAAACATCTATATTGGAAATTAATTTTTTTATTCAACAAAATTTTGATGAATTTTAATTCAGCATATTCAAAAAATAAATATAAATTTCGAATTTGAGCTTTTCGAAAAGAAATAGAATCAGTTTGTATAAAATTACCTGTTGGTGCTAAATTCGAAATAAAAATTTTATAACCTGCATTTAAAATAGAATAATTAACACCATACATGTCGTTCATAATATCTGTATATTTAAACCCCATTTTTTCTAGACATATTTTCGAAATAATGGAGCCGTGACCATATCAACGATCAATTCCTATCTTATTATCAACAATAGCATTGCATGAACCGCTATCCAATGAATAACGAATAGCATTTGCATAAAACGTGTCTTGGTTATAACTTGACTGAGTCGACTGCACCATTCCAATATTTTCGTTACCTTTAACATAAAAAATTTTCAAATTATCTTCTACAAAGTTTGGTGGCAACAGTTCGTCAGCATCAACATTGACAATATAATCAAAAGTTTTATCATTAACTTTCAATCAATTATTTAAATTTCCGACTTTATATAATTCATTATTGTTCCTACGAACAACATTGCATTTATGTTTTTTTGCAAAATCATCAACCATAATTTTAAATTTAGTAGTAACAGAATCATCTAAAATATAAACAGCAGAAAATTTATATGTTTGTTTCATGGTAAATAAAAGATTATTTGGTAGAAAATCATCTTTAACTGTAATAAGAAGAAAAACTTTTAAATTCTTATCCACTCTAACATCCTTAGTCATTTTTAAAAGTTTACGTGTGTAATACCTTCTTAAAGAATTACTAACTAATATATATATTAAGTTGTATATTCCCATTATTCAAGTAACAATCATAAAAACACATGATAATATTAAAAAAATTCTAACAGCTATAGGGGAAAACGATTGCAATAATTCAGGCGAATTTCATGGTTTAACCAAATAAAAATAAACTATGATAAATACAATTCCTCCTCACAATAAAAAAAACATTGGAAATCAAAATTTCCAATGTTTTTTAAAGCAATTTTTTTCAGACGATTTGTTCATTCTTTGCTAAGTATACAAATTTATTTTTTTAATAATTTAACTATGTGATGTATATAAATAAAGGCTGTTATTTTTTTTCATCATGAATTTGGTAAAATAATCTGAAAATTATTTGATTCAAATATTTTTTTAATTTGATGTAGAAATTCTTTACATTTGATTATTTGGTTTTCGTTTAATTCTTCTCTTATTTTCTTTCCCCTTAAAGTTCGACTAAATACCATACCTATGTTCATTAATACGATAAATAAAGAATTCCTAACTATCACATTACATAATTTAATGTATGAATCGTCCCTCCCCATTAAGTCACATTTTTCTTTTAACTCATCACAAATTTGTTTAAAATTAAGAAAATTATCCGTCAAACGATGAAAAGCAATATTTGGTTTATTCATTTGAGACATCATATTTTTAAAATAGTAATAAGTTGGAGAATAGACAAATGCAATTTTAGGATTGTAAGCAAATAAAATCGACAGTAATAAATGATCTTCACCACACGAAGTATTATGTGAATACTTAAAATTAGTTTTAATAAAAAAATCTGATTTTACTAATACATTTCATATATAAAAAAGATTATTATTTATATATTGGATTAGAGTGGTACGTTTTGAAAAATGATTAGAAAATCAATTCATTTTTATCTTTTTGTTACTTTTGTAAATATAAGATTTTGCAAATGTTAATTCTGCATTAGTCTCTTGAGCAACTTTATACATTTTAAATAATCCATCTTTTTCAACAAAATCATCGGCATCAACAAAATAAAAATATTCAGTTTTTACATGATTTAATAATTGCTGTCTAGCATGTGACGTTCCTTGATTTATTCGGTTATCCAAAATTATGATGTTGTCATATTTTGTCACATATTTACGCAATATTTTTAGTGTTTTATCATTGCTACCATCATCATAACAAATGATACAATACATATTTTTATCAAAAGTACTATTTATCAAACTATCTAAGCAACGATTAATATATTTTTCAACATTGTAGCAAGGAATAAGAATAGAAATTTTATATTTACAATTAAAATTGTTCACATTTTCTTTAAATCGATTAATCATAATAAAAATCAAATTATATGTTTTAATGTTAGACATGATAAGCAAAGAATGAGTACATCCAAAATGATATCAAAAAGTTGTTAGACACATCTTCGTTGCTCTTCTACCAACCATTATTTTATTCGCATTACAGCATTGATTGTGATTTATTGCTTGTACTATAGTTAAATCTTATCCTGATAATATTTTGTTAAAACCATGAACTCCACTAGACGAGTTTCATGTCACTGCTGCTAATTCATGATTTGTAATTTTTTATGGTTTAAGTTTTGCGTGATGATTAATAATTCCAATCATTATTTATAATGTTTATGGAAAAAAACTATATTATCGCTACATATGAACATTAACTATTATGTATCTTGTAGGATTCGTTATTTTTTTAGTTATTCCCACTTCTTCTTCAGAACTATATGCTAATGATAAAGCTTCAATAACTGGAAATGATTTTTTTTCCAGATTTATTAAAGATAATATGCGTAGTCATAACTCAGGCGTTTGTGCTATTCCTTCTTTCCATGTAATTGGAACCTATTCAATTTGATTAGTACAACGTTCATCTTTGAGTAAAAAATATGAAATAAAAATTGATAGGAAAGGTAATATCATTTTTTTTACGATAAGTAGTTTTTTTACACTAATGGTGAGTTTGTCAATATTTATGATTCACCAACACTATTTTGTAGATTTCCCAACAGCTGTAGTGGTTTGTGAAATAGTTTATTGAATTGTAACCAAACTTGAAAAAAGACCTAACCCTATGCAAAAACTGTTTACTAATTTTAATGTTGGTTTGCTGTTTGAACAAAATCAAAATGTTAGTTGGGGGGGGACTTGATCTAACAAAATACAAAAAGCAAAATACTATAAATTGTGATATGTTTTAATAATAATTCTATTTTTGCTTATATGTATTGGATTAATTTATAGTTTCAGTATAGGACTATAAAAATTAAACATATAATTCACGATTTTTTGGGTATTACCCCGAAGTAGGTTTGTACATAATATTGACGTTTTTTTCAAGACTCTGCTCGAAAATTAGCTCATTCTTTAAGAGTTACTACGAATATATTCTAGTGTTATTTTTATTTTTTCTAACATAAACTATTTGCTCTGTTATTTATTAGAATGTACTTCCTTCATTTTATTAATAAATTATTCCGTCAACTTCTTTCACCCCCCCCATAGAAAATTAGGTGAGCTAACCCTTCTATATGATAATCATAATGAGGATACATAATACATGATCTAAAAAGCTGATAATTCTTCTTTACAAAAGCAGAAAAATTCGTGTTATTTAAGATTATTACGTTTTAAAACATCAAAAATAGTAATGACATTTTGTTCAAGATTATTAATTCGTGGTTCAAAAACATTGTTAGACCAATCTGAAAACCACTTAGGTGGTCTTGATATTTTTTTATTATTACTAAATCTAGTATTAATTCTTGTTTTTATAACAATATGATCACCTACCATAACGGGATTATGACTTGATTGAATAATTTTATGTTCCGTCATTTTAACTTTCGCTTTGACCTCTTTATTATAACTCATAACTATTCTATCTATATTTGCTCCAAAAATTATTTGAATCAAACAATTATGAATCATGAAATTAAAAAATTTGTCTGAAATTTGTCCTGAAATTATCCGATTTTAATTTTTTAGATGTCCGTGAAATGTACATTTAATAATATCGCTTTGTTGATTTTTAGACAATTTAACAAAATTAACGGCACCACTATTTAATGAAGACGATTAATTAAAGATTTTTTTCGGAATGTTTTTGAATATTAATCTAATATAACTATTCGTCAGCAAATGAATCAACATCATCACCTGCAAGTATTTCTACTTTTTGTGTTAAACTTTCAGTTGGTTTGCTGATATGTTTACCTTGAGCAACAAATTCTTTTCGTTTGTTTAGACGTTCTAAAAATTGAACATATGATTTACGATCTTTCAGGTATCATTCTGGAGTAGGTTGTGCATAATATTGACGTTTTTTGTTCCAAGATTCCATTCGAAAATTAGCTCATTCTTCAGGAGTTAAACTACGAATATATTCTGGTGTTATTTTTATTTTTTCTGACATAAATTATTTGACCTTGTATTTATTAGGATGTGCTTTCTTCATTTTGCTAATGAACTCTTCTTTTGGTAATGAACGATACTTATCCATTAGTTTGACACATTCGTGATATTCTTTAATCGCTCATTCCACATTTCTGAATCCTTTAACAACAACTTTCTTATTTTGTAAAAGCTTATATGTTTCAAAAAAATTCTTAATTTCCTTTAATGTGTGTTCAGGAAGATCTTCGATGGAATTTTTGCTTGCATAGCGTGGGTCAACAGCAATTACACCAATTAATTTGGTGTCAGTTTCACCATCATCAATCATTTCCATCGCACCCAAAATACGAGTTGGTACTACCGTGCCTGGATTAAATGGTTGTTGTGCATAAACTAATACATCCAACTCATCACCATCTCAATCTAAAGCTTCAGGAATAAAACCATAATTTTGAGGATACACATTAGCACCATACAAGATACGGTCAACTTTTATTTGTTTAGTTTTACGATCGTATTCGTACTTTATTTTTGAATCCTTAGGGATCTCAATTGTAACATTCAGTGTTAGTGTTTTGGGCATTGGTATTTCTTTTTTATTTCGAAGTAACTTGTTGTATTACATCAATTCTAAATAACATAATAGCGACAACAGTGCAAAACCCCACGCCTGTTAAACCAAAGAGTAAATTTAAAACTAAAATGGCCACAAAGTTTCAGCCTAGGAATGCTGCTGGCATGGCAAATACGCTAACAATGATTGAAAGAACACAAAGAATCCAAGCAATTAATAAAAATTGCTTAATTAACTTTTGATTTTTTAAATCTTTGATTTTACTAATTGAACTTTTTTTCCATGCGATTATTACAAAAACAACCACTGGAATTAATAGTATAGAAGATACAATAGACAAAGCATTAGCAAACGGAGTTAAACCGTTAATCAATAAGCAGAAAAGTCAAATAGTAGCGGCTGTAATAGAAAATATGGCAGCTGTTTTCGGACTGTGTTTCTTTATTGAGTCTGTAATTACCTTAACATCTTTCGATAATTCTTTTGTAAATGATCCTTTATTGGTTTTAGCATCATTTGAAGTAGATGAAGTTTTTTCGTTTTCCATAATTTATTTCTTTCACAAATCTTAACGACATTATAACAATTAGGATTAAATATAATAATTAATTGTGAATAAACATTACATTCGAAACTTTAGTATCATTGCACATATTGATCACGGTAAATCTACATTGAGTGATCGTATTATTGAAATGACGAATACATTATCAAAACGTGAAATGCAAGATCAAATTTTAGATAGCATGGATCTTGAACGTGAACGCGGAATTACCATTAAGTTAAATGCTATTGAATTACATTACCATGCAAAAGATAACCAAGAATACATATTACATTTAATTGATACCCCCGGTCATATTGATTTCACTTATGAAGTATCGCGTAGTCTCGCAGCCTGTGAAGGGGCATTATTAGTGGTAGATGCTACCCAAGGAGTGGAAGCACAAACACTTTCTAATGTCTATTTAGCTTTAGAGAATAGTTTAGAAATTATTCCAATTATTAATAAAGTGGATTTACCATCTGCTGATATTGAAAAGACTAAAAAAGAAATTGAAAATTTAATTGGAATAGACACTAGTATCGCCCCAACTATATCTGCAAAAACAGGACTTAACATTCAAGATGTGTTGGATGCTATTATAAAATATGTACCACCACCGATTGGTGATGATAGCCAACCACTTAAAGCCCTAATTTTCGATTCCTATTACGATGCATACAAGGGAGTTATTTGTTTAGTTAGAATTAAAGATGGTATTTTAAAAATTGGTCAACATATTAAAATGATGTCCACTAATAAAGATTTTATTGTGACAGAAGTTGGTGTCAGAACACCTAAAATAATTAATCAAAAATTATTAAGTGCAGGAAATGTAGGATGATTTGCTGCTAGTATTAAAACAGCCCACGATATTAGTGTAGGCGACACGGTTACTGATTTTAATAATCCCACCGATAAACCATTAGCTGGTTACAAAAAAATATTACCGATGGTATATTGTGGGATTTATCCAATTGATAACGCCCAATTTGATGCTTTAAAAGATGCCATGCAAAAAATTTCATTAAGTGATTCATCATTGACTTATGAATATGAAACATCACAAGCCCTCGGTTATGGTATTCGTTGTGGTTTTTTAGGCTTGCTGCACATGGATGTTATTCGTGAACGAATTGCTCGCGAATACAAAATTGATCTAATTATGACTACACCTAGTGTTAAATATAGAATCATCAAAACAGATCATACCATTGAAATGATTGATAATCCTTCTAAATTGGTGGACCGTACATTCATTAAGCAAATAGAAGAACCATTTGTAAAGTTAAGCATTACTACACCTGAAGCTCATTTAGGAGATATTATGAATTTATGTGCTGCTCATCGAGGTATATATAAAAACTTAGAATACTTAGACAGTATGCGCCACCGTGTTAGTTATGAAATACCTTTGGGAGAAATTATCTACAATTTTTTCGATCATTTAAAAACTATCTCGCGAGGTTATGCTACAATGGACTATGATTTGTTAGATTATCGTCCACAAAATTTAGTGAAAATAGATGTGTTATTAAATAATACAAAAGTAGATGCATTATCATTCATTAGTCATAAAGATTTTGCCTACAATAAAGCTAATAAACTATGTGTCAAACTAAAAGAATTAATTCCCCGTCAACAATTTGAAGTTCCTATTCAAGCAGCAATTGGTGGAAAAATTATTGCTCGTGAAACCATTAAGGCTATCTATAAAAATGTATTAGCTAAATGTTATGGTGGTGATGTTTCTCGTAAGAAGAAATTATTAGAACAACAAAAAGAAGGCAAGAAAAAACTAAAAGCAATTGGTAATGTTTCAGTACCACAAGATGTTTTTTTGAAACTATTGAATGAAAATGATAATTAACTAAGAATTACTTTTATTTACATTCTATTAAAAATATTCACTATTTTCTAATTTCTAGTTTTTTAACCAAAGCACGATATTTTTCTATATCGGTTCGCTCAAGATAATTTAACAAAGAACGTCTTTGTGACACTTTCTTGAATAAACCACGCTTAGTTGAAAAATCTTTTTTATTAGTTGACACATGTGTAGTAATTGCATTAATCTCAGCAGTGAGAATTGCAATTTGAACTTCAATTGATCCTGTGTTTTTATCAGAACCACCAAATTCTTTCACTAATTGTTGCTTAAAAGCTTTACTAATTGCCATTTTATTTTACTTCCTTTGATGTATTTAGCTTATGCCATTACCGAGTAATGAAGTGAAGAATTTCATAACCAAGAAATGGTACGATATTATACATTTTAGTATTAGAATAATGGTACATAGATATTAGAAAGCAAAATATATGGTCAAAAAAGTAATTAAAACAAGAATAGAGCGTGACTCTCTTGGCGCTATGGAAGTGCCTATCAATAAGTATTGAGGTGCACAAACTCAAAGAAGTTTAATGAATTTCAACATAGGTTCAGAAATAGTATCGTTAAAACTAATTCATGCTGTAGCAGCTACCAAATGAGCAGCAGCTAGTGCTAATGAAAAATGTAAAAAAATGGACAGGGTACGAGCAAGTTTAATTCGTAAAGCTTGTGAAGAAATAATTGCTGGTAAGCTAGATGATAATTTTCCCACTCGTGCTTATCAAGCGGGCAGCGGTACACAAACTAACATGAATGTGAACGAAGTTATCGCTCATCGTGCTAATGAAATTGCTAAAAAGAATTTAATTCACCCCAATGATCATTGTAATATGTCACAAAGTACTAATGATGTGTACCCAACTGCCATGAATATCACAGCAATTACTTTAATTAATGAACTTTTATTGCCTGCTGTTAATCGTTTAATTACTACCTGTGAAAAATTACAAGAACACGCTAAAAATGTAATTAAAATGGGCCGCACCCACATTCAAGATGCTCTACCAATCACTTTCGGGCAAGAAGTAAGCGGATGAGTTTATGCATTAAAAAATGGTAAGCATATGATTCAAGATGCACTTAAATACATGTTTGAAGTAAACATGGGTGGAACAGCAGTAGGAACTGGTTATAGCGCACCCAAACACTATGATGTCTATTGTGTTACTTTTTTGAACCAAATTTTAAAAACTAGAGAGTTCAAAGTTACACCTAATAAATATCATGGCACATGAAGCAAAGATAATTTTGTTCACCTCCATGGAGCAGTGAAGGCCCTTGCTACTAATATTTACAAAATAGCTCAAGATGTTCGATTCTTAGCAAGTGGTCCTCGTAGCGGTTTTGGTGAAATTACCATCCCTGCGAATGAACCAGGTAGTTCTATCATGCCCGGTAAAGTAAACCCTACTCAATGTGAAGGTATGGCGATGATTTGCGGGCAAGTAATGGGGCACGATACCACAATCGCTTTTTTAGCAAGTCAAGGTAATTTTGAATTAAATACTTTTGGTACAATACTAATGCAAAACTTTATTCAATCTATCACTTTATTTGCTGAAATGATTGACTCTTTTAACAAACGTTGTGTTAGTGGCATTACTATTAACCATGATCGCATGGATCATTATGTTCGTAATTCCCTCATGTTGGTGACAGCTCTAGCTGATTACATAGGTTATGAAAAATCATCAGAAATTGCTAAATATGCTTATAAACACAAAACAACACTTAAAAAAGCTGCTCTAATTCTAAAATATGTTAGTGAAGCAGAATTTGATAAAGTAGTCGATCCTAAAAAAATGATTTAGTTATCTAAATGTTCTTTTGTAGAATAAAAAGTCTCAATCACCTTAACAGTTTCAGCTAATTCGTTAGCATTTAAATAACAAGATTGAAAACGTATTTTTTTATTTGTTATATCATCGAAATAGTAACCATCTCCATTACCATACAGTTGTACTCCTCGATAAGAATCAAAGATCTTTAATGATTCATGTTCACTTTCAAGACGAAGGATAAATCTTGCACTTGTGTTTTCATAAATTTTTGGTTCAATTGATTCGTTGTTTACATTAATAGCTAAGAGAATTGTTTTAATGCCAACAGCAGGCCCACGTTTTAAAATAGTTTCTAAAATTTCCATATTTTGCAAACTATTTTTAATCAAATGATCAAATGCAGAAATAGCTAACATAATTGTTTTCAATTTCATGGAATGATTATTTTGATACTTGTTATATTCAAATAATGTTTTAGCCCCGACTTCTTTAAATTTATGTTCGCGATCCTCAACTATTTCTAGTACTTGGTGTAATTTTAATATACATTCATCTAATTGGTCAATAATGGATGACTGCATTTGTGGTAAGTTATCTAAGTATTTAAGTGACTTATCTCCTAATGGGCTTAATAAAATATACTCTAATTCACTAGGCATATTGACATAGGCCAATGTAATCAATAGTACGGTTAACAACATAGCCGCACCACTTCCGCGTCTACCAATAATTAAAAGATTAGGATGTTTATCAGTGTTTATCACTAATGGAGTGTTATCAAAACTCATTCCAGCAATAATTTCATTATTTTTTAATTGATTAATCGAATTAAGAATTTGACGAATAGATATTTTAGAAGAAACTTTATTAGGAATTTCAAATTTAACTACATTACCTTTAAATGAAATATTAAATTTATTCACTTTTAATAAATTTAATAATTCTGCTTGTGCTTTTAAAATTTCATCAATGTCTTTTCTAGTAGGAACTTCAAAACTAATTTCTGAATATTGGGGCATGATAACCGTATTCTGATAGGCTGAATCAATATTTAGTTTTTTAATGAATTTGGTAATTATTTGTTGGTCTTTTTGAGACTGGCTTTTATTATCATAGTAATGATCAATGCTAGTATCAGTCAAAAAACTAATTGGTGGAGTTAATTGTTCTACTTTCTTGGCTTCTTGTTGAATTTGAATACTTTGATGAATAATTGGTTCGATGTCATTTTTCTCACCTGATAATTCATCATAGGCATTGTTATATAAATTACCACCTAGTATGTGAATCAATCATTTACGAATTAATGTTACGCCTTTACTATCAGTACGATTAATGAATATTAATATGGCAATTATTACTAATAACAATGCCACCAAACCTAAAAGTATGGCAGCAACATATTGCCAGGCAATAACTAATAATGTACCAATAATGCCGGCATCTAAATAACTATTTACTCAAATATTTGGTAAAAACGGATGATAAATTTGTGCTTGATAGCTATTGGCTCAATTTTTAAAACCAGTCATGTAAGAATTTAAGTTAACATTCATTGTATTGGGTAATAAATATTTTTGAGTAATAGCTAATATTAATATTAAACCCACTATTAACAATATAAAACCTACAATAAACCGTTTAGAACGAAATAGTTTGATTACTTTATTATGAAAAAATTTTAAAATTAATAATGAAATCAAAAACCCATACACAACATATTTTACATTACCAAAAATTAATTCAAAAATGTAAGCGTCAGCATAACTACCAATGTATGGTATACGTGCTAAAAAGACCAAAATAAGTAATAAACAAATAATGTTCAAGAACAAAAGCGAACGTTTTCTTGTGCGTGCAATTTCTTCTGGTAGGACATTAATATCATCAATTGATGGTTCAGGTGATGTTTGATTTTGTTCTACTCTGACTGATTGACCTTCGTTTAATTTTTCTGTCGACATTATTTTATTATTTTAGAACCTTTGGAAAAAATTATAGTTGTTAAAACCAGTGGTTTTTTATTAAACTTTTTTTCAAATTGCTTATCCACAATTTTTCTAATCGAAATTTTAATTTCTTTCATATCCAAAGCATTTTTTTCAATTGCCACAGACATAAGATTACTAATTAACTTATTGCATTCTTCAATAATAGCATTTATGATAGGACGGTTCTCATCAGTTATATTAATCACACCAACTGTATCATAATTAAATTTCTTAATAATCTTCTCTTCTTTACTATACAAAAAGCTTAAAAGTACAACACCATTTTCTTTCATTTGTTCTCTTTCAAACATGCTAGAAGCACCGACATCTAAAACCCCTTGTGTACCAATATATTGTGGTTCTAACTTAATGAATTTAGATTTTGGTTCTAATTCAGCATTATTAAAAGAAACGCACTGCCCATTTTCCAAAATTAAAATATTTTGTTTAGGAAAACCAGATTGAATAACTGCTTTTTGATATTCAATAAGGTCCATGTATAAACCATTCACAGGAATGATATATTTAGGTTTAAGTGTTTCAACTAAAATTTTATGGTCTTCATTAGAAGCTGATACTGGTAAAATTTCACGTGGTAACTTGTAAATACGATTAATGTTAGTGCGTGCAACATTATCAAATACTTTTGCTTCAAATGTTTCAAAACCCGGAATAGTATTTTCTGCAAAAATAAAAGTATCGTCATCTTTTACATGAAATTTTGGATCGTCATCATTAATAATTTTTTCTATTTTGGGAAATAGCCTTTGTGTAGTACCAGTAATAACCAAAACTACATTGCTAGACTCATCTAATTTGTCATCACCAATAGTCAGTGGTCGTTTATTGCCTAAGTAAGCATGAGTATTTAAAAACTTGAATAAATCTGCGAAAACATTGGAGTAAATATTAATCGGTCTATTAGTACTTGCAGCAGCTTGTGCCAATGCTAACACCTTATATACATCATGGTCATAACAAGCTACTATTATACGCCCCGGCGAATCTAACATAATGTTCTCAAAATAAGATGCCACTCGATGATTAGGAGCGGTATAGCCTTTGAAACGGCCCACTATACCTGTACCAACAATTAATAAAATAATGCAACGTCCTGTAAAACGATATATTTCTACAATCTCATCTTCAAATAAAGTATTTTTGTTGGAGGAAACAATGAAATCATCCATATAAACAATTGATCCTTCTGGTGTATTAAAAACAAAACCAAAAGAGCGAGGAATAGAATTGGACAATCTAAACGGAGTAATTAATGCTGCTCCAATTCTTTCAGTTTTCAATGGTTCCATAACACGAATGTTAAGTTTTATTGGATGTTGCTTATGACGCATTGCCCGTTTTTGAAAATAAGTATTTAAGATAATTGCACCAACATTGGATGCATATACTGGAATATTAGGAATAAATTCATGAAAAAATTCTAAACTACCAAAACGATCATAACTAGGTGTTCCAATAAAAATACCTTTAATTGCACGTTTATTTTGATTAATTCATAAAAAATCAGGAATAATTTTTTTCACTCCTAACGAGACACTTGGTGGCGTGATAATACCACAATTGATGATATAAATATCACCATTGATTGTTAAAGCATAACAATCTTTCCCACGTTCATCAATACCACCTAGGGCAAAAAATTCTATTTTTGACATATATTATTTTTATTTATTTTTCTATACACAAAGATTCACTTCAATTTAACATGACCTAATAATGTTCAGATTTTATTAGTGTGTATTATACATAAATATTCCAGAATGTCTATGTTCTCAGCACCATTTTTTTAAAATAACACATTCATAATTATTCTTATAGAATATATATCCCTATAAGACTATTTATAGGCATATTAAAAAAGGAAAAGAATGATAGAAAAAGATGAATCAGTACCTAAAACAAGAAGTACTGTAAAAGCAAAAACTGCTACCAAATCTTCAACTCATAAAGTAGTTGATAGTAAAACTGAAAAAACTTCAGTTGTAGCTGAAAACAAAGAAACATATAAATTTAGACGTGATAAAAGAACGCATGCAAATTCATCCAAAGATTTCCAATCTGTTAGAGAAGCAATTGAAAAGAAAATTAATGACTTCTTTGAAGCTAACAAAGACTCTGGTTTACGTAAACTAGTTTCTGCTTCTAAACTGATGGAAGCTGGTGTCCATATTGGAATGCCAGCAAGATTTTGAAATCCTAAGATGAAACCTTTTATTTACCCTAAAAAGGGGAATCGTGCTCAAGTAATTGATATTTTAAAAACGATGGTTTTTATGGATCGTGCATATAACTTTCTCCGAGATGTTTCTCGAGAGGGTGGTACCGTACTATTAGTAGGAACACGTGGTGAAATTATTAAAGAACATGTTAAAAACGAAGCTAAGCGCGTGAAATGTTTTTATATTAATCAACGATGATTAGGTGGTACATTAACTAATTTTAAAACTATTAATAATTCCATCAATAAATTAAATAAATTGATTGCTCTACAACTTTCCGATGAAATTAAAAAATACTCCAAGAAAGAACAAGTGATGATTGCAAAAGAAACAGAAAAGATGGGTAAATTTTTAGGTGGTATTCGTACCATGCGTTATTTACCACAAGCATTAATTGTAACTGATCCTATTCATGAACATAATGCTTTAATGGAAGCACGTAAATTAAATATTCCTGTAATTGCTTTTGCCAATACAAATGCTAATCCTGATTTAGTTGATTTTTTAATCCCTGCTAACTCTAGTTCCATCAAAACTGTATGATTATTAATATCCATTATGTGTGATGCGATTGCAGAAGCAGCAGGTGAACCGTTATCTGTAGTGGATAAAAAAGATGAAGAAATTATTTTGCCAGAAATAATTAGGAAAGAACCAGATCAAAGTTTTATCCAACATAAACGATTCACTCGTGGTGGTTATACTAGACCATCATTTAATAAATCACCAGTTAAAAGTGAAACGGTTGAAAAATAATTTTAAAGAAAGGAAGGTGATAATATGAACTTTTTAAATAAAGTGTTTGGTGTGGTTTCATTCAAAGCGCTTCAAAAACAAATTGATAAGGGAATTGACCCAATCGCTGTTAAATGCAGTAGCGATGAAAAAGCTGTAAAAGTAGAAGATTTCATGAAAGCACGTGGTTACTACTTACGTAAAGAAAGAGACAATACTACAACTAATACATCATTCACTGATGTACCAATTTCTAACCGAAGTAATATTAATATTGGCAGCACTAGTACTAGTCAAAGTGTTTCAATTACTCTAGTGTTTAGTAAACAAAAATAGATTTATTTCGGTAAATATTGCTCCCATGAGTTTCTTAGATTTTCGCGATAGTATATTTCCCTACATTGGTTTGATTGTAACCATTGTTGTTTTTATGGTCACCATCATCCCAGCATTTTTACTAAATCAAAAGAAAACTTTGTACTGGGCCCTCGGGAATCTAATTGGATACTATTTTGGATGACTATTGCTATTTCTGATTGGTCACTTTATATCGGCAGCCTTATCCAAACTAATCGTACCTTCCAACAGTAACATTGACCCCAATATTTTAATCCCGTTGTTTAATGAAATTATCCCTCTACTTTGATTCTTTTCGTTTTTATTAATCTGAAATCTGGGTATCTTACTGCCTAATTATCTTACATGATATAAGAATATTTTTATTCGTAAAAATGTTAGCGTAAATCAGTCACGTTATAAAAATCAAATAAAAATTAAAATTAGTATGGTGTTAATATCAGCGATTGCTTATGCTCCAATTGTCATATCTACTGGATCGCTAGTCCAGTCATTTACAACTTCTCAATCTCATGCTAATAAAACTAGTAAAGGTGTAAGTAATATGTATGATGCACTATCTGTTATCACATACACTAACCAAACTCGTATTAATTTAGATGCTTTGCAAGGCATGGAAAAAATGTATAACAGCAATGTTGTTATGCCTGATGGGTCTTCTAAGCATCCATATGAATTCATCAAAAGCGGCTTTGATGAATTCTTTTCCTCTCCTACTTCAGATCTTCCTACTTTTAAAGAATACATAACTAATAATTTTATAAAAGATGATATTATTTCTGACGACGTAAATGCCTATTTTTATGTAAAGTGAATAAGCAATGATTATTTTGGTAACCCATTTTATCAAAATCGAACAGTTTCTAGTTTAGCTTCACAATTTATGTTGCCAAAAACATTGATGAAAGCTATCCCTGAAATATTGTCCAATTACATAAATGTAAAAACTATTACCTATTATGAAATTACAGATAAAACAATCAAATTAGATTACACCAACCCAGAAGATCCTACAATCATATCACTTGAAAATTTAATGCAATATTTAGTAGATGGTACAGAATTAACTATTACAGTCCCAGATGAATCTATAACATCACAAAAAGATTATTATCATTTACGTCTTCTAAAAGATGATTTATCAGATTTTCGTATCAAAATTCTTCATGAAACTTACAATAATTTGTGCACCAAAATTACAAATGAGATTATTTCTCATGATGACGATATGGATGATTATGATAAAATGCTTGCTCTTTCAAAAAATTATTTAGGCAAGATTTTCTTTATTGATCAAACACCTAACGGTACTTTGTACACCAACCCATCCCAAATAAGCAATAGTTTTTAAATATTAATTATTGATAAGCTTTCCCAATAATATTGGTTAATTTATCTATTTTCAGTTTATGCATTATTTGTGGTAATGTTTTAATAATTTTAGGGCAAGTATATGGATCAATTAAATTTTGACTTCCCACTTGTACAGCGGTTGCACCAGCATACATCATTTCAATCACATCTTTAGCATTGCTAACACCACCACTACCAATAATAGGTATTTTCACAGCTTGGGCACATAAATAAATAGCCCGCAAAGCAATTGGTTTAATAGCTGGACCACTTATACCACCAACTTTATTACCCATAATAGGTTTACCAGTATTTATATCTATGCACATCCCTGGAACCGTATTAATTAACACTAAGCCGTTTGCCCCTGCTCGTTCAGCTGTTTTAGCCATTAAAACAATATCAGTGACCTGTGGAGCGAGTTTGATATAAATCGGTTTTTTACTAAACTTTTTAATCGTTTTAATTAATAAGGTTAACGCCTGTGGATCAGATTCAAATTTAAGACAACCCTTATCTACATTAGGACAACTAACATTAATTTCATAAATAGCAATCATTGATTCATTATTGAATTTTTTGATGACTTTTACATACCCATTAATATCATTAGCAGCAATATTGGCAATTACTTTTTTATGAAAAATAGTCTTCAGCATTGGTAATTCATACTTTTTAACATGATCAACGCCAGTATTTTGTAAACCAATAGAATTAATCATTCCTTGTGATATCTCACAAATGCGTGGTAGCAGATTACCATCTCTGGCATATGGTGTAGTAGCTTTGAAACTAATAGATCCTAAAATATTAAGGTCATAGTATTCGGCATGGTCAAAACCAAAACCAAAAGTACCACTAGCTGGAATAATAGGATTATCTAAAATTCAATTGCCTAATTTTACTTCCAATGATTTATCTATCACAGTAAATCCTCGCTTTTAAAAATTGGTCCATTTTTACAAATACGCTGCATACCTTTTTTTGTTTTAATTGCACACCCTGTGCATGCACCAAAACCACAACCCATTCGTTCATCTAAAGATAATTGACCAATTTTATTATTTTTAAAAATAGCTTTTAGCATATTGGTAGACCCACAAGCATAATAATAATTCTTTTGCAGGTGATATTTGTTAATTATTTTTACAACATTTCCTTTTTCACCATAACTACCATCATCAGTACAGACATGAACTTGGGAATTTATTTTTTTAATTTCATTTAATAATGTTACTTTAGCCTTATTAGGGAAACCACAAATAAGATGGTAACCTATCCTCTGTTTGTTAAATTCTTTTGCCAAACAAAGAATAGGTCCTAACCCACTACCACCAGAAATTAAAACCGGTTTTCCATATTGTTTTTCATACTGATAATGATTACCTAAATCTTCCAATACATCAATCTGTTGATTAGGTTTTAATTGACTTAATGTTTTCGTCCCCTCACCAATAATTTCATAAATAAAGCTATATTGGTTATCAGTGAAGTCACTAATTGCCATCGGTCTTCTTAAATAAAAACCCGGTATTTTAATATTTATAAATTTACCTGGTTTAATTCACCTAGTGTCTTTACATGAAACAGTCATGCGATAAACATAATCATTCAATTTTTCGTTCTTTAAAATCATGTTGAATATTATAGTTTGGAATAATTGATTTTTATGTAAGTGGTTTAAATAAATGTGCCCTTAATAAATTTGATTGTTTAATATGAAAGTTTATTGTTCTACTTTATAAAATTTTTAACTCTAATGCGAATTAATAACTATGTTTTTAGTGAAAATTACTATTAGGATGACTATGACAATCATCGCTTCGTCAATGAATTCTAATTATCAAGTTTTGCCTTGATTAGAGACGCTTTAAGTTTTTCTAATTCAGTCATGTTAACCTACTTTTTGCTCTAATTTAGATACTCTCATATCTAACTTAATCAACAATTCATATAAGTCTTTTAGGGTAATTTTAGTTTTGCTCGTGTGTTTCTTTCGCATTACACGAATTATAGCACACTCTATAACATCGTTTTATCTCCTCAATAATTCACTTTACTTAAAGAATTTTCTTTGAAACCAGCAAATTAAATTGCGAATATAATTTATGAAATATTTACAAAAAGTTGAATAAACCTATGACTTAAATTATTCTCGGTAAATAGTTACTTTCCAAATAAACATCGTACTTAACACCGCGTCTTAAAAATTACAATTTTGGTTCGTTTATTCATTACGTTCTGTCATAAATACAAAATCATTGTTTGAACAATCATCTAACTTTTAGGGTCAGGAGAAATTGGTTCAATCGATAAATTACTTAAATAATAAGAGGCAAAACTTATTTCATCACCCCACGAGTAGTCAGCACACAAGTAATAGAGCAAATATGATGGTACAGTTAATTCTATAGTTTTATCAAAAGGTCCAATAACATGTATGTTTATAGATACATCACTTGTTTTTACAGCATCGGTAACAGAACATCCAATTTCATTGCCATCGTAATACATAAATACATCTCTTAATCTTGTCCATGCTCAATCATAACTATTGCATACATTTAGATGGGCAAATCCTAATTCTTTTTGCGTATCTAAAGACAACGCTCCGTTAAAAGTGTCATTTTCCTGAAAACTGAAAACTAGTGGGAAATTGTCCACTTTGAGAGTTAGTGATCCTATATTCCAATCTGGAAGAACGATATCCTGATCTTTAAAAAAATCTAAATCATTAAGAACAGTAAGGGGGAAAGCAGGATTAACATTAATTTTCAAATTTAGTGACCATGTTATTAAATCAGACGTAAAAGATGAATCGTCCTCTGCTGACATATTTTTAATTTTTACATCTTTAGCTAATTTAAATTGACTTTTATAAACATCAATAGATAAGAGTGATTGTGATGCTGCAATAGGATAGTATTGATCTATCTTATTTTCAAGAAGTGCGAAAGGTAAACTAAAAATATCCAAAGTTTTTTGTTTATCGCTTAAATTATTCATTCATAATTCTAACGCTTGTTTGGGAGTAGTACCGTAGTACTCTGATGGGTTGTTAGGAATGTAAGGATTAATGTTGTCATAAATTTGAGTCGATAAACTTATTACATATTTAGGTTTGTTACTACATGATGTAAGTAATGTCGGAACAGCAATTGCGAGCGAAGACAACGATGTTATCCCCAATATTAGTGTTTTTTTAAATTTTATTTTCATATTATTTCTTTCGTTTAATTATGGAAGTATGCTTGATTGTGTCTTAAAAATAATTCATCTCTACTCAAATTTGATGCGGGGCATAAACTAAATCAGCTCCGGGAGCTATTTGTTGATCAACCTCGTAGAGAATAGGGGCTTTTTCATCATCATAATTAAAATTAATGTATCCATACCAGTTAAGAAGACTAGAATTTACACTATGATTGTTATATCATGCATCAAATGTATCCCACGTCGCACTTGGAGATATTTTAAAACGAAGATCGTAAGTATCTTTGTTAGAGTTTGGTAGAATACAAACAGCGATAAATTTATTCGTTCATTCTGAGAAAGAGGCACTATTCGTTATAGCAATTCCATAAACATTTGACATTCCGCTTACATATTCCACACAATCAGTTCAACCAATGTCTTCTGATGGTGAACTTTTTTGTTTTACAGCATAACCTAATTTTGCAGTTTGACTAGAAACCCCAGTCAATGTAGTTCAATTTTGTTGATAGGTTGATATATTTTTAGACTTATCTATAGTAATATAAGGGTGGTACCCAGCATCTTCAAAACCTAAAAGATTTACACTCCCCAAACCAGTGAATTTAATAATTCCAGGAATAGTACTAGAATTATTCGCAGTTGCTCCAATTTTAAATGATTCTAAATTTGATAAGTCAGTCTTGTTACTAATATTCCAAGAAAGAGCTCATACATTTTTTTCTGTAGAATCTTGATTTAATGCAAATCCTTCTGGTGGGTTCGTTAAAAAATTCATATTAACATCCTGAGAATGTACATTTGGATTGGTGCAAGAGTACGATAACTTCAATGATCCTATTGAGTTCGCAAATACATCTATTGAATATGAAGTGAATATTTTTCACTCTCCATATTCGTCTTCATATTTTAAAGCAATTTTATATTGATTACCAGTAGTAGCGCATGCCGTCGATATAAAAGGTATCGCAATCATTGGTGCAAACAAAAATCCCCCCCCCAAACAAATTTTGATTATTTTGTAACCCTTCATATACTATCTCCCTATGTCCTAATAAACACATTATATTACGGTTTTATTCTTTTTGGGGGGGGGAAAATCTAAAAGTTGAATAAATCTATGGTTTAATCATTTTTAGTGAATAATTATAAAGAATTGTTATATCAATTTAGTTCGCATCAATGATGCTTACAAAACTTCTTTATATTTTTGTGTGTTCTTATAGATAAAAACTGTTCCTGTAATTATTAGTAACCAAGGTATAAATAAAGCCAATCATATTTGA
>JAIRME010000035.1 GCA_031258945.1 Mycoplasmataceae bacterium
CATAAGTACCTATTGGTTTTTTATTTGCAATTGTAGTCACAATTATATTGTAATCATCAATTACTCTTTTTTCAGAATAAGTGTTTTCAACAGTTTGCCAAACATTATTTGACAAATCATAATAAACATCAATTGTAGTATTAACTTCAATTGATTTAGTGCCACATGATGTCGCACTTGTAGCAATAATAGTGGATGCACCAGCAACAACTATCGCAGGTGGTATTATATTTTTTAAAATTTTTTTCATTTTATTTTTACCTCTTATAAAAAAATAGCAAAAAACAAGATCTCTACAAAGATAAAGATTTTGTTTTTAGAAAAAGGATTAAATTAGTGCTCGTAGCACTATTACATTTAATCCCCCCCCCTACTAAGTTGCATCAAAGAATTATACAATGTAGGATAGAAAAACAGAAGAGAACATTGCTTAAATATAATTATAACTAATATCAATGTCAACATTAATTGGTGTTGGGTCTCTATCTGGAACAGCATTATAATTTATTTGTAAATAACCTGTTACAGTTCCAAAATTACCTGTTTCACAACCGATTCTAATTGATCAACCAGTATATCATTTCATATCAAAAAAATATTCTCCTCAAACGAATTGATATGTTAGGCGCACCCCATCTGGATTAACTATATGGGTGGTATCCATTGAAAACGGACTGTCTGCGTCTACAGTAGGTGGATTAGTGCCTGACAATGTATATGGAGTCGTCATGGGTTCAGCACGTGAACCTGCATTAAAGACATAACTTATACTATTTGATCCTTGGATTGCCCAATCATTTTCATTTCGCGCTTGAACATTTAATTTCACATCTAAGGTTTTTATTTCATAACCACTATAATAAGCAACAATTTCTATGTTTTTTTCTCCAGCACTATCAAACGAACTTTTAGTTCATGATAATACACCATTTTGATTTATTGAAAATCCGTTTGCATCATCCCCATTTATTTTCCATACAACGTTTTTACCTTCTGTGCCATTACTTATACTATATTGTGAAGTACCAGCAAGGTTTGTATAAGTAGAAAGATTATTGCTACCACTAATAGAGAAATTAGTATTAACTGATTCAATGATCAAAGTAATATCTAGCGTAGCACTAGCATGCGCTTTTGTATATGTAATGCTAAATGAATATATACCAACTTGCGTACTGTTTGTGTATCTAAGCGTGCCGGTGGTATCAAATGATACACCTGTAGGTAAATTATTTGAGGTTCAGTTTCCACCGGTTGTATTTACACTATATGTTCTAGACCCTGATTGACCTTGTCAATCTCGTATTTCATTAGAACCAGTAATGATTATTGTTTCAGGTGGCATTACATATATACATGTAACAATATTTAGACTAAAAGCACTAATTGTGATATTGTAAGTACCAGCACCAGCTATTGTGTCACTATCTATTTCTAAATAAACCCCTCACGTTAAACCAGATCCACTCCAACCATCAAAAGAAAAACCTGTTGGAAGGGTAAGAGTCGGTTGAACCCAAGAAGAAGTATTGGTTTCTGTAACTCTTAGAAGTGCAGAACCATCATTTTTGTCAATTTGCAAACTGTTAGCAGTAATTTGAGCCATTAATGTTGGTGTGGCATCTACTGGTTTGACAGTTACTTCTTGGGTAATATTATCAAAACCATCGGCAGAAATAGTCAACGTATAATTACGGGCTACACTAACTGAACCTAATCCAATTGTATATGTACCTACTAAATCTGAAACTTGCGGTCCTGTAATACTTAAACCATCTGATGATGTAACATTGGTTGTCACCCAAGTTGGAGTTGAACCGCTACCGCTATTATTAGTTTGAGTGACAGTTAATGTGGCTTTGTAAGATGCTTTTCCAATTTGCAAGTTGTTATTAGAAATTTCTGCTACTAATGTTGGTGTGGCATCTACTGGTTTGACAGTTACTTCTTGGATGGTTTTATCAAATCCAACAGCTGAGATGGTAATATTGTATTCACCAGCTTGTGCATTACCTAATAATATTTTGTAAGATTTATTGTGTTTTTGATTAGAAGATAATAATTCTTCTACAATTAAACCAGATGTACCAACATCAACGATAGGCTCAGCTCATTGTTTTTTGTTGGTTTCAGTAACTTCTAAAATAGCATATGAATCAGGCTTACCTATTTGTAAATTGTTGCTAGTAATTGAAACAGCAAGAGTTGGTAGCACTTGACTTCCCCTTAAAACAAAGCCAGCAGTAAGACCTCCTCCCAACGTGGCTACACTAATTGCGCTACTCAAAGCGATTTTTAATTTCTTGTGTCGTTTTCACGCTTTATAACGTGGTGATTTTATTACATCACTATTTTTAGTTGGAAATTCATTTTGTCTTCTCATTACACTGATTTTGTGCAGATTAATGCATTAAACCTTTCTTCTCAATTAACCGTAATTATATGGTATCGGGGGGGGATTAATCAATAAAAAAATAACTGCTCATTTACGCATGTATACGTGGTCGTATTTAGCAAAGTTAAAAAATCAAAGCCTACCAAATTTATAAAATATCCTAAGTACATATTATTCGTATTTTTACTCGTTTTGCTAACTTTAAAAATGATAGATATTTACGAAATAAATACAGAAATATTATTTTTCTCGGTGAATAGTTACCAAAAAAATAGTTTAAGATGGGAGAAGTTATTTAAATTAAGAAATTTAATTTTTGATAGCACTTACAGGACAACTGCTTACGCATGCACCACAACCAGTACATTTATTTATATCTATCATAGCTTTACCATCCACTAATTTAATTGCACCCATTGGACAACTAGCTTCACAAACACCACAACCGATGCATGTATCTTTATTTACATTTGCTTTTGACATAAAAACTCCATTTTATAAATTGAGACACATTATATATTACTTTCTCAGTGCAGCATGATTTTCAATAATTTGTTTTTCAATTTCTGTTAAATATTTATCAATTGTTCTGTTATCTAGTCCTCTTACATTATTAAATCTAAAGCGTAGTGTATATGATATTTGTTCATCATCAATCTTGTAACGATCGATAAACTCATAAGATTGAACAAAGTTTAAGTTATCAATTGCCTTTAATAGATTGCTAATTTTTTCTAATGGGTGAATGATGAGTGAAATATCTTTATAAATTGGCATTAAATTGTTTACTAAGCTAAAGCGAACAATTGGAGGAACATACATATCCAATAACATTTCTAAATTAATTGTTAAACAATAAATTATTTCGTTTTGCAAGTCATAGTTTTTTAATTTAGAGGGCTTAATTAAACCAATGTAACCAATTAATTTACCGTTGCATTGAATAGCTATCAATTCATTGCTATAAAATGGTTCTAGTTCACTAGTAATAAAATATTCAAATTTAGTGTTAAATAAATTAGCAATAGCATTAGCCATTGACTTTAAAGTATTGACATTCATAATAATTTTAGAACCGCTAATCTGGTCAATGTGGACTATATTAGTTGTTAATGCAGTTAAATTAAGTTGATTTGTATCACCATGATAGACCTTTTGAATTTCAAATATGGGTTGTAATTTTGTTTTATATGAATTGTTAAATTGATAAACTTTTAATAAATCACTTATCAAATTAGTTCTTAAATATGTTCTAGAAAGGTTATGTGCATTTTCAATTTTTATAAATTTAGTATATTTGAAAACATTCATTTCATTTACACTAGATGGATTCGTTAAATTGTAAGTTTTTACCTCATTAAAATAATTACTAGTTAGAACCACTTTTAGTTTACTTAATAAACCAAAATTCTGATTATTTTGTGTATTGTTAATTTCACCAACAATTGGAGTAGTAGGTAAATCATTAATATTAATAAACTTTAAAATTTCTTCACTTATGTCTTGAGTGGAGTGAACATCTAAACGGTGCATAGGAACAATACAAACATCATGATTAAATTCAAAACCATAATATTTTAAATTTTTCTGAATGGCATCAACTGTTAAATTAATACCAATAAATTTATTAATAAAAGTGTAATCAACATTAATTTCGATTTTAGATTGCTCGTTGAATTGGATAATTGGATAGCTAATTTGAAAACCGGTAAATTGTTGATAAATTAATGAAAGGAATAATTTATTTAAATAAATTGATGTCGCTTTTGAAAAACGTTTTGCTGCATCAGTTGGTAAATCCAATCGAATTGATGAGCCGCGAATATTAATATGATTAAAATTGGCAATTTCAACATAAATATCTTTTGTTTCAGAAGACATACCAAATTGATTTACTCCAATGATGCCAGCTAAACAAATAGTTTTATCATTGGATTTAATAATTACATCATTGTTAGTTAACTTAATCAATTTATTACCAAAAACAATAATTTCTTCATTATTATTAGCTCGTGTTACTTCAAAAGACGAAGCCACTTTCGTAGCATCATAAATAGCCGTTGGAACATTGGTTAATAATGTTAAATAAGCTAATTGATCTAATGTAGCATTAATTGGCTTCACTCCATTATTCATTAATAAAGCTTTTAATAACCAAGGTGAGCTATTTTTAGGAATATCCTTTATTTTAATAATAGCGATCCCATTACATATTTGTGGATCATAAGTCAAATGAATCTCTTCCTTAAAATTTCCTCTTGGTTCATCAATTTTAGGTAAAATGTAATCTCATTTAAAAAAGCCTGATAATTCTTGACATAATGGTAAAACACCATTTAAATCATTCCGATTTGACGGAATGCTTAAATCATAAATAGTGTCATTTAAACCTATATATTTTTCAACATCTTTATCTCCAACAATCCCGTCATTTAAGAGAATAATACCGTTAGCATCTTCATCACTTTGAAAAATATGATGAGGTGTCAATTCATTGTAGGCACAAATCATACCTTGTGACAATATGCCACGTAGTTCTTTGTATTCGATTACACGACCATCATGTAATTTAGCTCCGCTTAGAGCAACTATGACTTTTCTTTTAGGGATAACATTATCAGCACCACAAACAATGGTATTAGTTTTATTGGTTTGATCAATTCTAACTTCACAAACATGCAATTTATTAGCATTAGGATGTCGATCAATTTTAATGATCTCACCAATTACTAGATTATTAGTTTTAGGATGATGATGAATTCTCTCTACTTCTATCCCAATAGCATTACATGCATCAATAAGTTGTTGATCAGTAATTTCATGAATTTTAGGCAAAAATTTACCAATTAGATATTTACTAACGAGCATATTTAACAAACCTTTTTAAATTGGTTTAATATTCTAAAATCATTACTATATAAATCACGAATATCGTTAAAACCATATTTTAGAATAGCTAGACGATCAATTCCAATTCCTGCCGCTAAAGCTGTTTTAATTTTTACATTTGCAGCTTTCATAACATTTTCATGAAACATACCGGCTCCTAAAATTTCAATTCAGCCAGTGTGTTTGCACATTGAACATCCTTTCCCATGACAATTAGTACAGGTAACATCAACTTCAAATGAAGGTTCTGTAAAAGGAAAGTGTGATAAACGAAACCTAACTTGAACTTTTTCACCAAATAAATGTTTTAATAGACTGCTAATTAATCATTTTAAATTTTTAAGGTTTAAATCATCTCTAGCTCAGATAATATCCACTTGATTGAATTGATGACTATGAGTAGCATCATCTTCATCATTACGATAAACGTTTCCAAAAGTAATTACACGAATATCAGAACTCGTATTATTGAATAAAGCTTCAGCAGTTGTAGCAGTGCAATGAGTGCGAAGCATTGTAGTAGCATTAATAAAAAATGAATCTTGATAACTTCTAGAAGGATGGTGGATATCAATGTTCAAGTGATCAAAATTAAATTTGGTTAACACTACTTCATTTCCGTCTATTACTTGAAAATTTAATTTTTCAAAAAAAGCAATGATGTCATTCGTTATTAGTGAAATAGGTGTTAAACCACCTTTTACTAAATTCACATTATCTATATTGATGTCATAATCCAATTTATGCTGCTTGTTTTCTTGTTCATGCTTAATTTTATTTAGTGTGGCATCTATCAAATTGTTAATTTGGCCTTTAAATATATTAACGAAATTCCCAATTTCTCTTTTTTCACTATTTGATGCTAACTTTAATTCTTGGTAGATTGGATTAATGTACTTATTGACATAAATATTACGTAACTCAATGACTTGAGTTTCATTCAAATCATTTGCTAGTTTTTTTTGTAATTCTTCCAAAATTTCTTCAGTATTAATACGTTTCATTTTAATGAGTAGTAATTATAAGCATAGTTAATCATTAAAATATAACTATATTACCTCTTTGATCTAAGCAATTGTGGTTTAATCAATAATTAAGTGAATCGAATTAACTTCCAAATAATTAGAGTTATGCAATCCATTTGATTTCTTACAATAGCAGAATAAATAGATTGATAGGCTCAAACTTAACACATTAAGAGGTATACCTAACGTTGGCGAATGAACTATCTCTCTATGATGAAGCGTAATGTTGGTTATCGTAATATAAATTAACGTTCATACGGAACAACATGTTACTTTACTGCACTGTTGTCCCAGTACGGATATGAATGAATTTTAAACCTTGTAAATTTATTTATGACGATGAGACAATCGTTAGCACCCTTATGGGCGTTTTTTATTTTCACTCCATAATCGGTGAATAGTTACTAATATATTGACTTAATCCTGAAGTGCGCCCTATAATGTTAGACATGCAATTGAATGGGGGGGGGGATTAAGTGTAATAGTGCGTTAAGCACTGATTTAATCTGTTTCTCTAAAAACAAGATTTCTACATTAGTAGAGTCTTGTTTTTTGTTATTTATAAACAAAGGATAAAGGTATGAAAAAGAGAAAAAC
>JAIRME010000007.1 GCA_031258945.1 Mycoplasmataceae bacterium
TAACTTTTTTGAATAATGCATTATGTCAAACAGGAGCATACACTTTTGCGAGTGCTAATTTATCTTCTTTAATTCAACTAAATTTTAATAATTCTACTTGATGAAAATCTGGCGTAACGACTACCGATTCTGCTAATACAGCTTACTATACTTTTTACCATGCTAACCTATCTGGCTTGAGTAGTTTGAATTTAACAGGGGTAGTATTTGCTGTTGCAGGTATGACTTCTTCTACAACCGTTTACACCGCTTCCTATACTTTTAGCGGTGCTAACCTATCTAGCTTGAGTAGTTTAAATTTAACAGAGGTAGTATTTGCTGTTACAAGTATGACTTCTTCTGGAACCGTTTACACCGCTTCCTATACTTTTAGCGATGCTAACCTATCTAGCTTGAGTAGTTTGAATTTAACAGGGGTAGTATTTGCTGTTACAAGTATGACTCATACTGGAGCCGCTTACACCGCTTCCTATACTTTTAACTATGCTAACCTATCTGGCTTGAGTAGTTTGAATTTAACAGGGGTAGTATTTGTTGCTACAAGAACGAGTAATTATGGGTACGTTTACACCGCTAACTATACTTTTAACTATGCTAACCTATCTGGCTTGAGTAGTTTGAATTTAACAGGGGTAGTATTTGCTGTTGCAGGTATGACTTCTGGATCCGTTAACACCGCTTACTATACTTTTAGCGGTGCTAACCTATCTGGCTTGAGTAGTTTGGATTTAACAGGGGTAGAATTTGCTGTTGCAAGTATGACTACTGGAACCGTTAACACCGCTTCCTATACTTTTAGGAATGCTAACCTATCTGGCTTGAGTAGTTTGGATTTAGCAGAGGCAGTATTTGCTGTTGCAAGTACGATTACTGATGGAACCGTTAACACCGCTTGCTTTACTTTTAACGGTGCTAACCTATCTAGCTTGAGTAGTTTGAATTTAACAGGGGTAGTATTTGCTGTTGCAGGTATGACTATACATGGAGCCGTTCATAGTGCTTACAATACTTTTGCTGGTGCTAACCTATCTGACTTGAGTAGTTTGGATTTAGCAGGGGCAGAATTTGCTGTTACAAATATGGGTTTACATGGAGCCGTTTTCACTGCTTCCAATACTTTTGCTAGTGCTAACCTATCTGGCTTGAGTAGTTTGGATTTAACAGGGGCAGAATTTGCTGTTACAAATATGACTACTTGAAACGTTTACTCCGCTTACTATACTTTTAGCGGTGCTAACCTATCTGGCTTGAGTAGTTTGGATTTAACAGGGGCAGAATTTGCTGCTGCAAATATAAGTCTTTATGGAACCTGTATAACCGCTAACTATACTTTTAGCAGTGCTAACCTATCTGCGATAAATAATCTATACCTTCCAAGTTTGTGACAATACACATATGTCTGATCTAATACCTTTTCAAATAATGCTAATAGTAATGAAGTTAATATCTATGGGTATGAAAGTTGTCCACCCTGATTTGGACGGAGCTCAAGTGACACAAGTAAATCACTTTGATTTCCTAACGCTGTATGGGTATTATACTAAACTCTCTATCTTGTAATCATTTCATACTCTATTTAGATAAGTGCTGGGTTTAACCAACAATTAAGTGAATGAAGTGAAACGGAATGAACATCAAGAGATTACATAGCAATAGTCTTCTAATAATGTTAATTGTCTATACGATAATAACAACTATCTTCTTGCAAAATTAATTTCTCAATAGACACCATATCCCTAGTTGCTTTGAGTCATTCAGTCGAAGTTACAATAGGCTTTTTCAATTTTTCGTCAATCATTCTAACGATAGTTCGATGAATGAGATTGTTGTGTAACCAATCATATTTTTTATGTCTATGTTCGCAGCAGATATTTTTTAATTCCAAAAAATAGATTAGAATTAGTCTATTATGGTTAAAGATAAATTAAATAGTAATCTGTCAAATGCAGTAACAGATGCTAAAACATTACAACTAAGATTAAATGAAATTCGTCATGCTCAAAAGATTTTCTCTACTTATACGCAAGAACAAGTAGATAAGATATTTTTAGCTATGGCTATTGCCGCTGATAAGGCGCGTATTCCGTTAGCCAAAATGGCTGTTCGTGACACAGGTATGGGAATTGTAGAAGATAAAGTCATTAAAAATCATTATGCATCTGAATACATCTATAATGCGTATAAAAACACTAAAACATGTGGCATTATTGAAAGAGACACTACCTTTGGTTGAACTAAAATTGCCGAACCCATTGGAGTTATTGCTGCTATTATTCCTACTACTAATCCTACTTCTACTGTTATTTTCAAGATTCTCATTGCCCTAAAAACTCGTAATGGATTAATCATTAGCCCTCATCCACGAGCTAAAGAATGTACTATTTCAGCTGCTAAAATTATGTTAGATGCAGCTGTAAAAGCGGGGGCACCAAAAAACATCATTGGTTGAATTGATGAACCATCAGTCGAATTATCAAACCAAGTAATGCGTGAAGTAGATTTGATTTTAGCGACTGGTGGTCCCGGAATGGTACGTGCAGCTTATAGTTCTGGTAAACCAGCCATTGGTGTAGGGCCTGGTAATGTACCTGCTATTATAGCAAGCAGTGCTAATATTAAAATGGCTGCTAGTAGCATCTTAATGTCCAAAACTTTTGATAATGGCATGATTTGTGCTAGCGAACAATCAGCAATTGTGTTACATGATATATATGATCAGTTTAAAAAAGAAATTATTTATCAAGGTGGACATGTTTTAAGTAAAACCGATGCTAAAAAAGTTGGCCAAATCTTGATTATTAACGGAGCATTAAATGCTAAAATTGTAGGTCAACCAGCCCATGTGATTGCTAAAATGGCTGGTGTAAAAGTGCCAACTAATGCTAAAGTATTAATTGCAGAAGTAGAATCTACTGATTTTTTAAAAGAACCATTCGCCCACGAAAAATTGAGCCCTTGCTTAGCTTTATACAAAGCTAAAAGTTTTGAAGATGCCATTGAAAAAGCTGATCATTTAATCTTACAAGGTGGAATGGGGCATACCGCTTCTTTATTTATTAATCATGAAACTGATTTTAATAAAATTTTGATTTGACAAGCACGTATGCGTACTGGTCGCTGTTTGGTCAATACACCATCTTCACAAGGTGGAATTGGAGATTTGTTTAATTTTAAATTAAAACCATCGTTAACCTTAGGTTGCGGTTCTTGAGGCGGTAATGCTGTCAGTGAGAATGTGGGAGTTAATCATCTAATAAATATCAAAGTAGTAGCATGTAGGAGAGAAAATATGTTGTGATACCGTGTACCAGAGAAAGTATATTTTAAGCGAGGCTCGTTAGCCATTGCCTGTCGTGAATTCAAAGAAGTTTACAACAAGAAAAGGGCTTTTATTGTGACTGATAAATTCTTGTATTATTCAGGGTTTACCAAAGAGGTTACAAAATACTTAGATGAAATGGGTATTCAACATGCCACTTTTTTTGATGTCGAACCGGATCCAAGTATTGAAACAGCACAAGCCGGCGCTGAGGCAATGAAAACTTTTCAACCTGATTTAATTATTGCTATTGGTGGTGGTTCACCAATTGATGCTGCTAAAATCATGTGAGTATTGTATGAACACCCTGAAGTTATTTTTCAAGATCTTGCAATGCGTTTTATGGACATTCGTAAACGTATTACCAAATTTCCTCACATGGGAGATAAAGCTTATTTTTGCGCAATTCCTACCACGAGTGGTACAGGTAGCGAAGTAACCCCATTTGCTGTCATTACAGATAATCGCAATCACATTAAATATCCATTAGCTGACTACGAATTATTACCAAAAATGGCAATCATCGATCCTGATTTGACTATGAATGTACCACAAGGATTAACTGCCGCTAGTGGAATTGATGCATTGACACACGCACTTGAAGCACTAGCTTCTACAATGGCGAGCGACTATACTAATGGTACAGCGCGCGAAGCTGCACGATTAATTTTCAAATACTTACCAAGTGCATATACTAATGGTGCCAAAGATGTAAAAGCACGAGAAGAAATGGCTAATGCTTCTTGCATGGCTGGGATTGCTTTTGCCAATGCTTTTTTGGGCGTTTGTCATTCCATGGCTCATAAATTAGGTTCCTATCATCACATTCCCCACGGTATTGCTAATGCTTTATTAATTAACGAAGTAATTAAATTTAACTGTAGCGAAGCACCAGTCAAAATGGGAACCTTTAGTCAATATAAATACCCGCAAGGACTTAAACGTTATTCGGAATTAGCTGATTACATTGGATTTGGTGGCAAAGATTCGATTAATAAAGTAGAAAATTTAATAAAACAAATTGACAAATTAAAAGTTCATTTAAATATTCCTAAAAGTATTAAGGATGCCGGCGTAAAAGAAGATGTATTTTTAAAAACATTAGACAAAATGTCTGAAGATGCCTTTGATGATCAATGTACTGGTGCTAACCCAAGATATCCTCTAATTAACGAAATTAAAGAAATGTTTATAAATGCTTATTACGGAAAGCAAACAACATTAAAAAGTAAATAATAATTTAATGTAAAAATAAAAAAACTTAGAATTTATCTAAGTTTTTTTATATGGTGCCGACTATCGGAATCGAACCAACAACCTACTGATTACAAGTCAGTTGCTCTGCCTGTTGAGCTAAGTCGGCACAATCGTAATTATATGATTGAGTTTTAATTTTATATAATCTAGTCAATTTTTTTATTCTCAAAGAGGTGATTAAGCAATTCAATGTCTAGTTATAGTTTAGAAAAATCAACAAATTTTAAAACTGTTTTGAAACAAACTATTTTAAGTACTTTTAGTCAACCGTCTACTTGAATAGCTTTTGCTGTGACTACCGGTATTCTAATATTATTAACTATCGTATTACCTATGGTTGTGCCTGCCAATGTTGGCAAAAATATATTGCCGCAAATGTTTTATCCAATTTCTTTAATAATTATTATTACCTCTGTTGTAATTGTTACCAACGGTTTGGAACTTCATGAAATGACTTTCGTATTAACAAGACCAGTAAGCCGTCGAACATATATTTTTGCTAAACTTTTTGCTTCTATGGTAACTTCTTCCATTACTTTATTAGCCGGCATATTATGTATTTTGATTAGCGTCGGTGTTTTCTTAACGAAAAATAATTACAATGTCATCACAGGGAATTCTATTTCATGATTAGTAGTTTTTTTACCACCATTATTGGCATGATTTTTTAGTATCACAGGTTCCATTTTCTTTAGAACTTTTATCAAAAAAGATGCGATTATTAGTATTACCATGGTAATAATTTGTTTATTAACATACCAACTTTACATAATTATTTCTACAGCTATTCAGTCTAAACCGAATCTCAACATTGGTTATGTCCTTATTCCTTCAATTGTTTTCGGTACATTTTCAGTTGTTTTTCTATATTTTGGTCATTTTATTTTTCAAAAAATGTTTGTGAAAGTGTAGCATCATGAGTAGTCTGTTAAAAATTGAAAATCTATCACTATCGATTAATAAAAAATTAATTTTAAAAAATATTTCATTCACAGTGGAAGAAGGGCGTTTATGTGCTTTTATTGGATCAAACGGAGCAGGAAAAACCACTACCATCAAATCTATTGTTGGCTTATATCCATATACAACTGGTAAAATCACTATTAATGGTCTAGACGCTAAAGATTTTAGAAGCCATTACGCTCTAGGTTACGTACCTGAAAAAGAAAATTTCCCTAAGATTAAAGTAAAACGTTTTCTTGATAGCATGAATGAGTTTTATCATTTGGATAAACATAAAACTACTGAAACTGTTCAAAAACTTTACAAGTTGTTTAAAATAGAAGGTTTTGAAAATGCTAATCTAAACAAATTATCCAGTGGACAAAAAAAGAAAATTTTAATTATTCAAGCTTTGATAAACAACCCTAATTTATTAATTATGGATGAGCCAACAGAAAATATGGACCCAGATGCTCGATTAGTTTTTTATGATGTTGTCAATACTCTAAAAACATTAAAGAAAACTATTTTAATATCTACTCATAATTTAGATGAAATTCAAAAATATGTAGATGATGTAGTTATAGTAGCTGATGGTGAAGTGAAATTTAAAGGTGATGCTAAATCAAAAAACTTATATCAAATGTTTGAAAAATATACCGGCGGCAATAAAAACAATCAACCACAAGAAAAAATAATAGATAAAAGTACCGTACTTGATATTTTTAAATAAAATCTTTATTTAATTAAATAAAATATCCGCATATGTCGGAAAAGGTCATAAGTGCTTTGGCATTAATCTTTCTAGTTCATCACAATACAATCTTATTTTCTCCATGTTTGTAAAAATCTTTTGTCGATATGCGTAAGCTTTTAACTTTCAATCAGTTATTTTACGGATTTGCGCTAACGCATTTAATAATGATTTTTTTTGTTTATCAATATGAATAATCAACAAAGATATTGATTGTAATGTTGAATATTCAATAGCAGAATTTATTTTTAATGTTTTTTTCTTAATACAAATATCGGTCAATTTTTGCTCATAACTAAAAGCCGCTGGTAAAATTTGACGATTTAACATATCTAGCATCGTAAGTGATTCAATCTTAATAGTTTTGCAATATTCTTCTAATAAGATCATCTCACGAGCATTAACTTCAACTTCATTGTAAACATTTTGACGCTTAAATAATGCAATATTTTTAGGCTTGTTGAATAGGGCCAATGCTTCTGGTGTTGTTTTAAGATTCAATAAACCACGTTTTTGAGCTTCTTTTTCTCAAATGTTAGAATAACCATTTCCATTAAATAAAATACGACGATGTTTTTTAAATAATTCAATAATTTTATTTTTGATAATTTCATCAAAGTTTGATTTATCAGCTTTTTCAATCTCATTACATATTTGTTGAATAGTATCAGCAAAAGCAGTGTTAATCATAATATTAACACAAGATAAATTCATCGAACTGCCAGGCATTCTAAATTCAAATTTATTGCCTGTGAAAGCAAAAGGAGAAGTTCGATTACGGTCAGAAGTATCATTGTTAAAATTGGCCACAAATTTAACACCATGAGAGCTTAATTTTACTTCTTTCTTATAGTAGACTTTGGCATCTGCCATTGCTTCTAAAATTTCAGTAATTTGATCACCTAAAAACATAGTAATAATACTGGGTGGTGCCTCATTGCCTCCTAAACGATGTTCATTACCTGCATTAGCAACTGAAATTCTTAATAAATCTTGATGAATATCTACTGCTGCCATTAAACATGTTACATATAGTAAAAAACGATAATTAGATTCAGGGTTATCACCTGGGTCAAACATATTGCCTATTCCATCAACTGAAATGGATCAATTATTATGTTTACCACTACCATTCATATTAGCAAATGGTTTTTCGTGTAAAAGACAAACTAAACCATATTTTTCGGCAGTCTTTTTCATAATTTCCATGGTTAGTTGATTATGGTCAACAGCAACTGACACACGCTCAAATATAGGAGCTAATTCATGCTGACAGGGAGCCACTTCATTATGACGTGTCTTAGCTGGAATGCCTAATTTTCATAATTCTTTGTCAAGCTCCATCATAAACTTCATGACATTAGTTTTGATTTGACCATAATAATGGTCTTCTAGTTCTTGACTTTTAGGACTACGGGCACCAAATAATGTACGACCGGTTAACTTTAAATCTAAACGTTTATCAAACATTTCTTTTGTAATTAAAAAATATTCTTGTTCAGCTCCAACCGTTACTCTGGCATGATTACTTTTATATCCAAACATTTTAACGAAACGAAGAGTTTGCTTTTTTAATGCCGTAGAAGAACGATGTAATGGTGTTTTTTTATCTAATACATGTCCTTGGTAAGACATAAAAATTGTAGGAATATATAATGTTTCGTTCCGAACAAAAGCATGACTGCTTGCATCTCAAGCTGTATATCCTCTTGCTTCAAAAGTACTGCGCAGACCTCCAGAAGGGAAAGAAGAACCGTCAGCTTCACCTTTGATTAACTCCTTACCAGAAAAACTCATAATCACTGTACTGTCATTCTGCGGTTCAACGAAACTTTGATGCTTTTCAGCCGATACACCATTCATTGGTTGGAACCAATGAGTATAGTGTGTCGCACCTTTACTAAGCGCTCAATCCTTCATAGCATTGGCAATTTGATTAGCCAAATCTAAATTAATTATTTCTTTTTGGTGATCTTTAAGTGATTTTTTAAAGTGCTCAAACACATGTTTAGGAAGACGTTTTTTTAGTTCTTCATCCGTAAATACTAATTCGTTATACATCTTAGAAATATCAATGTTGAGAATTTTCATAAAGTGATTATAAGAACTAACTTGTAAATTTTAAATCCAAGTGTAACACTTTAAGTTTTATTGTTTCATCCATTGTTTACAGCGAATCAATATAAGTAATTATTGATTCAATCTTATCAATATGGCTAGTACCACCTTGGGCAAATTGATTACGGCCTCCCCCAGAACCATTAGTTAAAGTATTAATGTGTTTAATAATTTGACTAGCATCAAATTTGTACTTATCAATAAAATTTTTATTTGCACTAATAATGTATTGAATTTTATTATTAATTTTATTAATTAGAATAAAAGCATGTTCATTATCTTCGTTCGCTAATTCAGTTAGTGTTTGATTAATAACTTTGTTATCACCATCATTCAAAATACAATAATAAATTTGCTGAGATTTACTTAATTGTTTTGGTAAATTTTTGATAATAGTTCTTTGATTGCTTACATTCTTTTTATGTATATCCAACATCAAAGCATGATAAATTTTTTGGATCCTTTGTACATGTTTATGTAAATTAATCAAGTTACTAGCGGAAACACGATAATTGGTTTCCTTTATCAATGTCGTAAATTCTTCTGTTAAAGCTTTAGCCTCACTAACATCTTTATACATTTTATCAATGTCACTTTGGATTAAAGTAATTTGATTGTTTAAATATCTTTCAATAGTATCTTTGGAAGTCAATCCTTCTAGTCTTCAAGCTCCACCACCCTTATTATCAATTTTGACAATAAAAAATTCTTCAATATCTTTGGTATTACTAACATGTGTGCCACCACAAATTTCTTTGGATACATCGCCCATACAAACAACTCGTAATTTGCCTTTAATCTTACGATAGACATCATCAAATCATGCAATTGCTCCACTCCGCTTAGCTTCTTCCAAATACATTAAGTTAGTAGTAACGGGTATAGCTTGATGAATGTACTTATTGACTTCATCTTGCACTTTGATAATTTGCTCATCCGTTAATTTATTGTGATATTGAAAATCAAATGTCACTTTATCAGCGGATTTAAAAGCTCCCTCTTGGTGAATATTTTTATCAATTACTGTCTGCAATGCTTGTTGAATCAAATGTTCAACTGAGTGATTACGTGAAATACGCTTACGTGCATCTAAATCAACATGTAATTGACAAACATCATTAATTGTTAACTTATTATTGCTCAAATTAATTAAATGAAAATGTTGCGCATGTGGGCCTTTAGTAACATCTATGATTTCATATTTATGATAATTATGTTCAATAAAACCTAAATCGTGCTGTTGTCCACCACTAGTTGCATAAAATACAGTTTGATCAAACACAATTCAACCCACATCACTTAATATTTTAATTGGTGTAAAATTTTTATCAAATAAGCCAATAATTTTTGCTGAAATATCAACTTGATTGTAATTGAAAATAGATGGTTGAGTAAATTTAAGCAAATTTTTATTTTGAGCAGCCATTGCTTTTGTTTCTAAATTAGCACGTGATACATCTTGATGTATTCCTAATCTACGTTCGTATGCTGTTTCATCAATTTCAATTCCTCGTTCCTTAGCTAATTCCACAATTAACTCAAAGGGGAAACCATAAGTATCAACTAACCTGAAGATGTTATCAATGTTTAAATTCTTTTGAGCGATCACTTCATCAAATAATTTAAATCCATATTCTAGTGTTTGATTGAATAATTCTTCTTCTTTAGTCAAAATTTGAATTACACGATTTTCATTTTCAATTAGATAAGAATAGTATGGCTGCATTACTAAAATTATGCTTGGTACTATCATGGCGCTAAAGTTTTGTTTAATACCCAAGCGGCGAGCACTAATCATGGCACGACGAATCAAGCGACGTAAAACTGAGCCACGTTCTTTGTTGCTAGGGACAGCACCATCAGCTATCGCAAAAGTGCATGCCTTCAAGTGATCAGCTATAATTTTAAAATCGCGGTTAATACTTAATTGATTAACATCTTTACTAAAATATGCATCTACTTCATATCTTTTATCAGTTAATTTACTAATTGCTTGAATAACTGGTAAAAAGATATCGGTGTCAAAATCAGTCGGAACTTGTTGACTAATGGTAGCCAATCGTTCTAAACCTGCTCCCGTATCTATATTTTTTCTTGCTAATTCCGTATAGTTGCCTGCCCCATCATTATTGAATTCACTAAAAACAATGTTCCATATTTCTACATACCGATCATTTTCAATGTCTTGTTGAAATAATTTAACACCAATATTTTCAGAATCATATTTATTGCCACGATCATAATAAATTTCAGTACATGGCCCACAAGGCCCAGAACCAATATCCCAAAAATTACGTTCCTTATTACCTTTAAGAATATGAGATGGGTCAATTCTTAAATCAATCCAATGTTGATATGCTTCTTGATCTTTCTCATAGACAGTAATATAAAGTAATGCCGGGTCAATTGTAAAATGATTTACTAATAAGTCATAAGCATATTGAATGGCTTCTTTTTTAAAATAATCACCAATTGAAAAATTACCCAACATTTCAAAAAAAGTATGGTGACGAGCCGTTACTCCGACATTCATAATATCATTTGTCCTAATTGCTCTTTGGCTATTCATTAAACGATTATTTGGTGGAGTCTCGATCCCAGAAAAAAAGCGTTTTAAAGTAGCTACACCAGAATTGATTCATAATAAAGATGGATCATTAATTGGTATTAATGAACGAGATGGTAATTCTAGATGATGGTGGGTTTGAAAGAAACCCAATCATGTTTGTCTAATTTGGTTTGTAGTCATTTTTTTCATGACAATTAATTATACTTGTATAATATCCACCCCAATCATAACAAATAAGCAATTTAGGAAAGGAACAAACAAATCATTATATGAAAGTTAGAGCTTCAGTCAAACCAATTTGTAAAGATTGCAAAGTGATTAAAAGACATGGACGTGTAATGGTAATTTGTAAGAATCCTAAGCATAAACAGCGACAAGGTTAACTTTAGAAGGAAGAGGAGAATAGTAATTACATAATGGCACGTTTATTAGGTGTAGATATTCCTAACAATAAAAAAGTTCCGTTTGCTTTAACAGCGATTTACGGTATTGGTATTTCTACTGGTCGTAAAATTACTGAAAAAGCACATATTGATCCAGAAAAAAGAGTTAGTGAATTAACTGAACAAGAGTTAGCAGCCATTCGTGAAGTAGCAATCAAATTAGTAACAGAAGGTGACTTAAGACGGGATGTAGCAATGAACATTAAACGTTTAATTGAAATTGGTTGTTACCGTGGTATTCGTCACCGTCGTGGTTTACCAGTACGTGGGCAGAGAACAAAATCAAATGCTCGAACAAGAAAAGGTCCTCGTAAAACTGTCGCTAACAAGAAAGTAGAAACTAAGAACTAGGAGACTAACATGGCAGAAACCAAAAAACAAGAAAAGACAACAAGTAGCACCTCCAAGAAAGCTAAACCTCGTAAAAAACGTAAATTAGCAGATGTACATGGCATTGCACACATACATGCTACAGTGAACAATACCATCGTTACTATTACCGATGTTAAAGGTAATACTATCGCTTGAAGCTCTTCAGGAGCCATCGGATACAAAGGAAGTAAAAAATCTACTCCCTATGCCGCTGGATTAGCAGCAGCAAGTGCTGCCAAAAATGCAATGGGGTTGGGTCTAAAAAGCGTAATTGTAAATGTTAATGGTACAGGTCAAGGTAAAGACACTGCTATTCGTTCATTAGCAGCCGCTGGATTAGAAATTACCGAAATGAATGATGTGACAGCCATTCCGCATAATGGTTGTCGCCCACCGAAAAAACCAAGATAATTACCAAGGAGATAAAAATATGGAAAAATTCTTAAAATACACAATTAAACCTGAAATTGAATCAACTAATAGTCAGCAAGCTAGGTTCACAATCGGAACATTAGAAAAAGGATTTGGTGTTACGTTAGGTAATGCTTTACGTCGCACAATGTTATCTAACATTCCGGGAGCAAGTGTTTTTGCAATTAGAATCCCAGGTGTTAATCATGAATTTCAAGCGATTAATGGCATTAAAGAAGATGTGACTCAAATTATTCTCAATCTTAAAAATTTGGTTGTTACAATTGATGAAAATGTCATTAGTGATGATGAATTATCTAATACTAAAATTGAACAATGACCAACCTTAAAAATCTTAAAAAAAGGTAGTGGCGAAATTTATGCTAGCGATATTGAATTACCAAGTGGTTTTAATGTTGTTAATAAGGATTTATATATCGCTACCATTACCAATGCTAATACTAAATTAGAAATAGATATCTTTGCAATTCGTGGTCGAGGTTTTAGAACTTTTGCACAAAATCGTGAAATGGTTAATAGTTTAAATATTATTGCAACTGATTCAAATTTTAGCCCAATTGTCCGTGTTGGTTATACAGTGGAAGAACAGAAAGTTTCCAAAACAATTACAGGTGACATCTTAACATTAGATGTTGCTACCAACGGGGCTATTTCTCCACAAGATTCCGTTGCTATGGCGGCTAAAATTTTAAGTGAACACTTAAAACCATTAATTGACATAAATGCAGCAATTGAAACTATGCAAATTATTAAAGAACATGAAGAAGAAAAAAAGCAAGAAGGCCTCTCCATTCCCATTGAGGAATTGACGCTCTCCGTACGTTCTTATAACTGTTTAAAGCGTCGTGGCATTCAAACTATTAACGAATTAACTGCTATGACTAAGAGTGAAGTAGAAAAAATTAAAAACTTAGGTAAAAAATCATTACGCGAAATTCAAAAACAATTAGTAGAATACGGCTTAACTTTCAAGGAGGAATAAACTTGTGTCATATGTAAACAAACCTGGTAAAACTTCTGCTTGAAGACAAATGGTAATTCGCCAACAAGTAAGTGATGTAATTGCTTATGGTAAAATCCAGACTACTTTTACTAAAGCTAAAGAAACCCAAAAACATGTTGATCGCATTATTACTACTGCTAAAAAAAATACATTAGATAGCAAACGTCGTATTCTATCTATTGTAAAAAATACGAAAAATTTGGATCGTATGGCAATTGTTAAAAAATTAGAAGAGATTGCTAAAAAATATAGTCAACGTAAGGGCGGCTATACACGAGTATTGCGTTTAGGCAAAAGACTAGGCGATCGCACTGAAGTAGCAATTTTAGAGTTAATATAGTAAGTTTCTGAATAAAATCAATTAAATTTGTATTAAAAAATTAACGGAAAAATATTAATGGTATTGGTCCTTTAGGTGCAGTTTAGATATACAATTAATTGTCCATTTGATTAAATCAAATGTGATAATTGTAAAATTAATATGAAAGCTAAAAACGATATATCCCAAAATCATATATTATGATCAACGTTAGCTTGAATAGTTGGCTTAGCTTTAATATTTATTATCTGAACTATACTCTCGTTGACAGTTTATAAAAATAATGGTGTTTTGCCTAATATTGGAAAATGCTTTACGGCTTTCGGTGTTATTCTATCGAAAAGTAAAAATTGAGAAGCCATTTTGATCGCGTGAGCTCAAGCTCTTGCATGTTTACTGATTGCTTTTATCTTATCAAGTGGGTTTGCAATATTAAGTCGTTATTCAAGATTAATACAATATCTAATGATGCCTTTTGTTACTCTAGCTAGAGCATTACCAACAGCTGTATTAATGATCCTAATTGCTGTCTTCTTGGTTCCGGTGCCTGCATTAGTACCAATTTTTGTTGCTTTTTTTGTTATTTTCCCAATGCTTTACGAAGGAATTAATAATGCAATTAATAACATTAATTATAAATTGATTGAAATGGCTAATGTTTTTAATGTAACTAAATGAGAACAATTCAAAAATATTTATTTGCCTACAACAGCTCCATATATTTTTTCATCTTTTATCGCAGGCTTTGGTTTATCATTTAAAATTGCTATTGCCTCACAATTGGTCCAAACTGTAGTAACTAATATTAATCCAGACTACCCATCAATTGGAATGATTATTGGTCAATTATTAAAAGATGGTAATTATGCCCAAGTCATTGGATGAGGGCTGATTGCAATTATCTTGAGCCTTATAATGGAATTATTGATTAAAGAAATTGCGCGTATTAGTATACCTTCAAAATACAAAGACCGTTACTACCTTATAAACTTCTTTAATAAATTCAAAAAAGATAGAGGTGTACATGCTTAAGTTTATTCATGTTAATTTTAGTTATGATAAACAACTCGTATTAGATAAATTTAATGTTAAATTTATTGATCAAAAGATTAATTGTATTGTTGGCCCAAGTGCCGTAGGTAAATCTACTTTATTAAATTTGATTGCCGGCATAATTAAACCACAATTTGGCACAATCCAAAATTCCTACCGAAAAGTTTCATATTTATTCCAAGAAGAAAGACTCATCAATGAAATCACTGTTTTTCGAAATTTAGACTTAATTTTAAAAAGCGTTTATAAAAATCCAACCAAAAGACATCGATTAATTATGGATGGTTTAAAAAGTATACAACTAAGTTTTATAAGTGATTGATACCCCAATCAATTAAGCGGCAGCATGAAACATCGTTTAGCTTTATTAAGAGCGTTTTTATATCCATCAAAATTATTATTAATGGACGAACCTTTTACAGGATTAGATATTAATGTAAAACAAAACATCATAAAGTTGTTCATGCATTTATGAAAAAAAGATAAACGAACTGTTGTATTTGTTAGTCACGATTTGGATGAAGCATTGATGATGGGTAATTACATATATGTTATGAGTAAAAAACCGATGCAAGTAATTAAGATTATCCCTATCAACAAAACTCATAGGATGAGAACCGTCTACTATCGTGAAATAATTGATATTAAAAAGAAGATCATTCAGTTAACTAAAAAATGATAATGGTACCGAGCAATGGCTGCACCTTAGTAAATAGTTACAATTAATTTGATTTATTTTCATCTGCTATTTTTAATATATAATTGTGGAACTTATGAGTCGCAAAGATCAAATTAGTGGCAAGAAACCGCTACGTGGTAATAAACGTAGTCATGCTTTAAATCATTCTCGTCGAGTATGAAATGTTAATCTACAAACTGTTCGTATAAAAACTGGTAAAACAACTTCTAAACGAGTAAAAGTTTCTGCTCGAACTGTTAAAACATTAAAAAAACAAAATAAATTAGCTTAAATTTTATTTGTTAAAGCTTCGCACCTTTACTATTGTCTATTAGAAATTTTTCTTTCATATCACGACGTCATTTAATTAATTTAGCATTAATTTTAGGATATTTCAAAGCTAAAATTTGAATTGCTAGCATACCTGCATTATAACTGTTGTTAATTCCCACTGAAGCTACTGGAATGGTTTTAGGCATTTGAACAATTGATAATAGAGCATCTAATCCATTTAGATCAGCTTTAATTGGTACACCAATAACTGGCAAGATAGTTTGACTAGCAATTACACCTGGTAAATGAGCAGCTAATCCTGCTCCTGCCACAATTACTTCACATCCTTTATTTTGTACTAATTTTAGAGTTTGTGATAATTTTTCAGGCACTCGATGAGCCGAAAGTACAAATGACTCATATTCAATACTAAATTCTTTTAATATCGAAGCACATCCACGCATCACTTCTATATCTGATTTACTACCAAAAAAAATCGCTACTTTCATAATGAACCAATTATATGGTTAATAGTTCTAAGACATACAAAAAGAATGGTTTTTATCCATTTATTAATTTGTTATACTTACGATTCATGTCAACCAACCCAAACAGTCAACAGAGTAACATTCACAATAAAACAACCAAAGAAAAACTCAGTTTTTTTACTGTCATGCTAATTACAGTCGGATCATGCATTGGGGCAGGAATTTTTTTCAAAAATGCTTCAATTTTACAAAATACCGGTTCCATTGTTATGACAATTGTTTCGTGATTAATCGCCATCATTGGTATACTAGCGATTGCTTTTACTTTAACTGATTTAGTAACTGGTAGTGGTAAATATAATTCGTTAGGTATCATTGGTTGAATTAGAGCTTTCTGTGGCGATTATATTTATAAAGGTTTTCGTAATTTCATGTTGTATGTATATCTACCAACTAATTTTTTCTTTATGCCTTATTATGCTGTATTGTCCATCCAAGATGCTTTTAATGTTTTTTGTGGTGATAAAGTAGTTATTCCAATATGATTGGTAATAATTTTAAGCGCTACCATCATGATTTATTTTGCGATAACTTGCGCTCTATCCACTAGAACAGCCAGTGTGCAAAATCATGTAGTTACTGCCGTTAAGTTTATTCCTTTATTATTTGCAATTGTAGCAGGCGTCTGAATCTTTGCTAGTAATGGCGGTCATACACCTAATCCTTTGTGGCAAAACAAAAACTCAACTAATAGTGACGCACCATACCAATTTTATCAATTTTCTCCTATGCTAGGAGTGATCGCTTCAATTCCCGCTATTTTCTTTGCTTTTGATGGTTTTTATTCATCTAGTGCTTCACAACATAAAATGCATGAGCCAAGACGTGCTTCACACGCAATGGCATTAGGAATCGCAATTGTTGCAGCAATCTATGTATTAATTTCAATCGCCCTATTGTTAGGAGCAAAAGACGGTTCATTTCTAGGACTCAATATTGAAAAACTAAAAAATCAAACATGATGAAAGGTTATCATGTTTATGATGTTAATTTTCATCGCTTTTGGTGTTTTCGGTGTTATTAACGGTTTTGCCATTTATGGTTCTGAATTTTTGCATGACTTAATTAAAAGAGATGAAGTACCATTATCAGTTTGATTTAAAAATAAATTTGGTAATGGTAATAAAGTTGGAATTATGTTATACACACTTGTGCTTTATTTTACTTCTTTTATTATTTTTACATTAATTGGTTGTTTTTATTTTAGTAACGGTCCATACGAAGGTATAGATTACTACGGACCTATTGTTATCAAACTTTATAACTTTTGTGATCTTATTTCCAATTGAACATCATTAATTGTATTCGTTGGGTTGGGTGCTGCTATACTTGGTGGGCTAGTAAAAAAATATAGAAGACAAATGCATCAAACTAGTAAATGATTTAATATAATGGCAATTATTGGTATTGTATTAATTACGCTTAGCTTATTGTACGAATTTACTAATACATTCTATGATCTATGTTCATCCATTTCTTTTACTAATGCACATAATATAAGTATAAGTCAATTTGTCGTACCAGCTATTTTGCAATTGACATTATTAATTATTTTTACATTAATCATTGCTCTCTCAGGCCTAAATAAAAAACAATTAAAAAAATAAAAAACTTAGATTGACGTCTAAGTTTTTTTATGTTTGGTGCTGAAAGAGGGACTTGAACCCTCACGGTGTTACCACCACAGGATTTTAAGTCCTGTGCGTCTACCATTCCGCCACTTCAGCATGGTGTCCCACCGGAGAATCGAACTCCGGACCCCTTCATTAAAAGTGAAATGCTCTACCGCTGAGCTAGTGGGACATTGGCTGGATAGGGTGGATTCGAACCATCGCATACCAGAATCAAAATCTGGTGCCTTACCGCTTGGCTACTATCCAATCAATGGTGGACGGGAGTGGATTCGAACCACTGAAACCGGAGGTGGCTGATTTACAGTCAGCTGCGTTTGGCCGCTTCGCTACCCGTCCAAAAGTGGTAGTAATTATAATGACAAAAGTAATATTAGCAATTAAAGAAAAAGAAAGAAATGAAAAAAATATTCATACCATGATGGAATTTTAATGAATATTTAAAATATTAATAAAATTGTATAAATCGTTAATAGATGCATTTAATGTAGGCCCCGGGTCAGGATT
>JAIRME010000039.1 GCA_031258945.1 Mycoplasmataceae bacterium
GTGTACACAATTCCAACGGGAATATTTTGATTTTACAAATAAGTGTTAATTAAATAAACCAATATGTTGTTTTTGCTAATATAACCAATTAGTTACATTTGTTCAATCTTTATCAGAAATATTCAAAGGCAATGGAAGTTCAGAAACATTTTTATCATAAAAATTAAGTTGCCTATACTTACTATCGTTAGTGTATCTAATTCCTATTACATAACACTCGCTTGCCTTAAAAGGAAGGTTTAAGTCATAATCTATTAGATAATTACCCAATAAGCTAATAATACTATCAATTAAAATTTTGTTATTTTTAAAACTCGCATTTATATTACCATTGCCATATCTATTAGAAGCGATTCGTAAGTTGGCATCACTATCATGAATATTATATTTTATAGATACTATATTATTTTCATTTCAATTACTTAGTAATTGGTAGAATAAACCGTTAGAAATAATTTTAAAGTCAAGATTGTTTTGGATAAACTCGTAATCGATATTACTACCATTATTGGACAAGGCATAATCACTCGCTACATTTTCTTTATTAGTTTCTAAATATTCTTCAATTTGTTCAGGTGAAGTGAATTCATGGTCATACTTAGTACAAGAAGTTAAAGAAAAGACTAATGAACTACCCCCCCCCACCAATTAAAATGATTGGTGCAATAATACCTAATAATTTTAGTTTCTTCATTTTCTTTCTACTCCATTTAATTAATTTGCATATTATACGAATAATAGATTTTAATACTATTGGAAAATGAAGTTCATATATCATATTCACGATCAATGTTGTAGGCATGCTTCTAACACTTTAGAAGATGTTGTGAATTTAGCATTACAAGAAAAATATTATGAATTATTTTTTACTGAGCATATTCCATTGGATGACAATTTATATTTAGTTAGACCTACACGAAATGAAATAAAAAATTTACGTAAAAGGATAGATCAAATAAATCGAAAATATCAGGGTAAATTAAAAATTCACTTTGGTTTTGAAACAGAATACTCAAAATGGAACAAAGTATATTTTGATCATTTTGCTAAAAATTCATTAGGAGATTATTTTATTTTTGGTAATCACTACATAGGTGATTTATGGAAATCAAATCCACGGTTAGTTATGGAAGAAGCTCGCACAATTAGTGATTTAGATGAATATTACGAAAACGCAGTATTAGCTATGAAAAGTGGTTTATTTTCTTTATATGCTCATCCTGATATTTGGTTGCAAGCTTATCGAAAATGAGATGATAAGGCTAAATGATTAACAAAACAAATTATTCAATTAAGTATCAAGTATAAAGTTCCTCTAGGGTTTAATGCTAATGGTTTGCATCAAATCCGTGACAACTATAATTATCCTTCTAAATTATTTTGGAATGAAGTAGCTAAAAGTAAAGCGATAGTTATTATAGAGGCAGATGCACACGATATATTCACATTACGAAAAAACTGATTAGAAAAAGCTAAAAATGAAGCGATGAAATATGGACTAGTAAAGAATCTAGTCGATAAGATAGATATTAAATATTTTCGTTAGTTATAATTCAATTCAATGAAATTGGATAAAATTGTAGTTCGAAATGAAAATTTTGCCGCTTGATATACAAGTGTAATCCAAGCGGCAAAATTAATAGATTATTCATCGATTAAAGGGATGATGATTTTTCAACCGAATGGGTGAGCAATTTGACAAAATATTGTACATGAATTGGATCGTCGTTTATCGACCAAAGGTATAAAAAATGTTCAATTACCTCTATTAATTAAACAATCAGAGTTTTCAAAAGAAAAGGAACATGTAGAAGGTTTTGCTCCTGAGTTATTTTTAGTAACCCAACAGGGTGATAAAAAATTGGAAGAACCATATGTGATGAGACCAACAAGTGAAATCGCATTTTGTAAATATTTTAAAAAAAATATCACTTCATACAATGATTTACCTATCAAATACAATCAATGGTGTAATGTTTTTCGTGTAGAAAAAAATACCAGACCATTTTTACGTAATGTTGAATTTTTTTGACAAGAAATGCATTCAGCCCATGTCAATCAAAAAGATGCAATGGAAACAACAAAAGAATTAATTGAGATATACAAAGATTTTACTAATTATTTTCTTTGTATTCCTACATTAATGGGAGAGAAAACTGAGGGAGAAAGATTTGCTGGTGCAAATAACACATATACAATCGAAGCTTTAATGCAAGATGGACAGGCTTTACAATGTGCGACTTCTCATTATTTAGGCCAAAATTTTTCTAAAATTTTTGATATTAAGTTTCAAAACAAAGAAAATCAATATGAATTTATTCATCAGACATCAGCTGGCATGTCCACTAGAATTATTGGCGCTATTATTATGGTTCATGCTGATGATAAAGGTTTGGTATTGCCAGTTGGAGTTGCTCCTACTCAAATAGCATTATTATCTATCTTGCTTGATAGAGAACCAAAAATAAATCAAATGATTGAGTATATTTATAAACTGTTACATAACAAATACCGTGTTTCAATAGATAATTCAAACAATGGTCTTGGATTTAAAATAGCTAATCAAGAAGTACAAGGTACCCCAATCATAATAGTAATTGGCCCTAAAGATGTAGCAGACAACAAGGCTGTTTTAATTCGTCGTGATAATGGGTTGAAACAAATTATTTCAATTAGTACAATTGATAAAATGATAGACGAGCAATTACATCAATATCAAATAGCCATTTATAAAAAAGCGGAACAAAGATTAAATGCTTCAATTGTAGAAGTAAATAATTTCGAGGAATTTAATCAAGTAATTAAAGATAAAAAAATAGCTAAAGCAGCATGAGGCGGAAATGTTGAAGATGAAAAATTATTAAAAGAACAGACTGGAGCATCGCCAAGATGTATTGTTAGTATTATTGTTCATCCAACCACTTGTTTTTTTACTAAAAAACCAGCTCATCATATTGTATACTTTGCGAGGGCATATTAGTGAAAAAGAAAATAAAAGAATGATTTGATAAGCAAGTACAACACTCTTTATGGATTCATCATGATAAAAAAATGCGTGTTAAATTTCGCTGGATCTATATTGGTGTTTCTTTTGTCATTTTCCTTGTGTTTATCTTAGCTGTTGTTTTATTTTATTTATATGGTTTACGATTTGATTCTGAGAAACCGAATCCCTACGACAATGGCACAAATATATCTTTTTTGGTTGGCGGCATCATTGTATTTATCTTTGCTATGATTTTAGGCATTGTTATTTGTGGGATATATTTCCCATTACTTTATAAAAAATCACGTGATATTTATATGGAAACTGAGGAATATAAAACACAAGTTCATAAATATAGTGAAATTGATTTAATTAAATTTACTTTTCGAGAATTAAAATGATTGAAAAAATTAGGATGAATCAATAAAATTGAATATCAAAAGACAATAACTAAAAAATTAAACAAATAAATGAGGCATTAAAATGAAAAGGAATGACTATATAAGTTGAGACGAATACTTCATGGGAGTGGCTAAACTTTCGGCATTACGTTCAAAAGATCCAGGTACACAAGTGGGTTGTTGCATCGCAACAAATGATAATCGGATTGCCTCGTTGGGTTATAACGGATTACCACAAGGTTGTAGCGATGATGAATTCCCGTGAAATCGCGAGGGGATACCATTAGAAACTAAATATTTATATGTAGTTCATTCTGAATTAAATGCTATTTTAAATTTTGCTGGGAATGATTTAACAGGCTGCAAAATTTATGTCACTTTATTTCCTTGCAACGAATGTGCTAAAGCAATCATTCAATCTGGTATTAAAGAGATTATTTACGCTGAGGATCGTTATGCGCAAACTGATGCTGTCAAAGCTTCCAAAAAATTATTAGATGCTGCTAAAGTGATTCATCGTAAATACATACCCACTAATAAAAAAATTCAAATTGATGTATAGTAAATAAAAAGAGAACATATGCATGCCCTCTTTTTATAAATACATGTACTAAATTATCTTTTAGCTAATGCTTTAACGCTTTTAGCTACACGGAATTTAACAACAGTTTTTGCAGGAATTTTAATTTCTTTGCCTGTTGCTGGATTACGGCCCATTCTAGCTTTAGTTTTTCTAACAACTAATTTACCTAGATCAATTACACGGAATTGACCATCAGCAACTACTCGTTTTTCAGCAAGTGTTTGGAATGTAGCTAAAACATTAGCAACATCTTTCTTGCTTAAACTAGTTTTAGTAGAAACTTCAGCTATGATTTGAGTTTTTGTAAGTGGTTTGCCCATTATGTTCTCCTATTTAAATATGCAAGCATTATAGAATGAATTGTGAAAATGTGTAGATTAATAAGTATGCGCTCATGTAAATGTAAGCATCAATAATTTTCTTTTTAAAAGTGTATTAGATGGTCTAAAGGATATCAAAATCGGTAGATCACATGCGTTCTATGAATGTATATTTTTCTAGAATGTTTATTTAATTAGCAATTAATAAAAAATTATTGACTAATTCCCCCCCCCCCAACGACATATAATGGTTCCATGCGAAATGTTAGGGAGAGGGTGAAATCAAATGGTGCAACGAGCACTTATTTTGTTCCTTCTTTTTAAGCAAGATTATTACGTTAAATAATAGTCTTGCTTTTTTATTGCTAATGAAAGGTATATTATGAAAAAAGAAACAAAAAAATTATTTATAGACCAAGAATACATATCATGAAAAAATAGACGCAAGAGAACAAAGGCTTTAATTGCCGTCACTAGTATAATTGTTGCTGTTGGTGGTGGGGTAGGTATTGGTTATGTAATCGATAATCATCGTAATGAACCCACTCCCACTTTAAGCTATACAGTTGAAAGTGATAAATATTTGCTTAAATATGGTGCGGATGGTGTACCTTTGTCTCATGCCACTTTGACAACCGAGGACTCCAATGGTGATATTGTTAATCGCAAAAATGTATCTTATAAAATATTTGATGACCAAGAAGAAGAAGAAGAAGATTATCATTTTGTTCAGATAGAAAATTTAGATCAAGTTAAATTGTTAGAAAATCCAAACAAACCATCAATTGATGTAACTATTTTGGCTTATTTAAATTCTGATTTAAATAATTCTATTGCTAAAACTAAAATTACATTGGCGCAATCAGATTTTAAAGTTTATGATATTAGTTCATCTGATGTTCCTGCTGAAGATACAAATACTACTGTTTATGCTGATAGTACTACTAGTGGTGAAACATTGCATAAAGTAATAAATTTAAAAACATTATCTAATAATAATGATGGAGTTACGTGATTTGAACTTTTACCATTATCGCAAGACCCTGCCCATATTCCTTTAGATTGTGTCATATTTATTCCTAGTGATTTTTCGTGTCATTTAGTAGGAACTGCTGATAGTGATCTTGAAACAGTTGACCAAGATGCAGATCATTCTGAAGATTACGGTATTGTTATTGCTAATGACACTGAGGATTCTATTTCTCCAAGTAATGTAGAAATAAACATTTGAAATTTATTTATTTCTGCTGAACTTACTGAAGGAAGACCTGCTGGGGTAGTTGATGCAATTCGTGTTCTTTCAACAGTAAATGGTATTATTAATATTTTAAATTGTAGTGTTGGTTCTTTTGATGAATATAAGCAGACTGTAGAACATTATGAAAATGTTGAAGGTATTCACTTATATGAGATTTCTAATATAGGAAAGGTTAGCATAATAGGTAATGTTTTTCAAATCCAATCATTACACAACATGGCAACAGGTATAATGGTAGATGCTGTATATGGAACATTATTTGTTGCCAACAATTACATTAATGTATTTCGAACTGAAAATTGATCGTATGGAATTTGCATTTTCCGGAATAGTACTTTAACAAGACTAACATTTGATCGTAACGTGATAGTTGGAACATACCATCAAACGAGCACTGTCATGAAAAGGCTAACAAATTTATTTGTGGGCTCTCAACTATTGGGTGATTTAGTAATAACTAATAATATTTTTAGTGTCTTTGCTGATGGTGATTATCTTAATGACATTGGGGTTAATTTGTTGTTAGAGGGTGGTTCGTCGAATTCAGCAAGAGTATCGTTGGAAAATAATATTTTCTTTAGAAAAGTTCCAAAAAATTCAGCATCAGATAATGAAGAAAATCGTAGTATGTATTTTGGAGGGAGTGAAGCATTAGGTACTATTAGTGGGACAAACAATGTAATTTTTGATCGTCTTGCAACTGATCCTAAAACTTCATGAGTTAGCACAACCGATAATTTTTCATTATGATACGATAGATACACTAGTTTAAATAAGAATGTCACTTTCGTTGGTAGCAACACTAACGAATCAATAGTACAATATGAATGTTGGAATCGTTCTTTTTCATTTCGTTATTTTGTAAACGAGTTTTCAGGGATTGAAACAACAAGATGATTTATTAAACGTCTTAACGATGTTTTAATAGTAGATAATAATCAGTATGAGTTTAGTGCTAATTTAGGTGATGATAAATACAATTTATTAACCAAAATAATTGGAGAACTTAGTTAGTCTTCAATAAATTCACAGTAATTATTCACTGATGCATATGTATACATATCTGCAATACATACCTAATTGGTTAGGTAATACTTCTATTACTTGAATAAAAATTAAAAATTTTTTCAAAAATTTGGTATGTTGATTAATTAACAAATTGTATTAAAATTCTGCGCGGAAAATATTTTTTTATATAATGCCTAACCAAGTTAATTAATTTGAAAGGGTCTTAATTTATGCGATTAAGAAAATGGGGGGGGAATCATGTTCCCTCACAGTGTCGAAAAATGATTATGGCATTAGTTAAGATTAAGCACGTTTTGCGTAATACTAAAATTGGGGCGGAATTCAATGTTTTAAGTTACATTATTCATAGTTCTAACGATAAACCTGTCACACCTTCTCAAATTGCTCGTCATTTCTATATGACAACTCCGATGGTTGCCAAAGTAATTCGTGCATTACTAAAAAAGAAATATATTGTAGTAACAATTGACCCAAATGATCATCGCAAAAGTCATTTAAAATTAACAGAAGCAGGTAAACAAAATTTTAAACAAAAAATCATCGCTATTCATAGATGATATCTATCTGTCTTTGATAAATTGAGTAAAAAGGATTCAGATATGTTTATAAATCTATTGGAGAAAGTAGCTAATTTAGCAATTGCTAATATAAAGGTAATTAAAAATGTTTAAGTTAGCACGTTTTATTAAAGGTAAGGCTTTATTATTTACCATTGTTGGTATTTGTTGTGTAATAGCGGCTGCTTATTTTGATGCTACTCAGCCAACGTTTTTGAATGATGCAATTACCTCGTTATCTCTTAACAAATGATGAGGCGATGCGGGAGGTTGACATTTTATTTCTGAGGGAACAACTTATTGAGCTTTTTGACCATCGGTTATTATGATGTCCATTTATGCAGGATCGTCTTTAACTTGTGGATTATGTGGTTCATTCTTGGGATCAGCTGCAGCTTTATATGCAGCGATGAATACACGTCAAGGCATGTATAACAAAGTTATGAATTATTCATTTTATGAAGTAGATAAATTTTCAACTGCTTCATTAATTACCAGATTATCAAATGATGTACAGAAGCATCAAATTAACCTACAAATGATTTTGACAATGCTATTTCGTGCACCTGTGACGATGACGATTAGTTTAGTGAATGCTTTCACACCTCCAATGGGTAATGTTACTTATGGTTGCATTACGATTGGCATTGTAATTTTGATGTTAACCATTGTTGGAATTATTGGTTTAAGAGTATTTCCTATTTTTACTAAGGCTCAAACTAAACTAGATAATACAAACACAATCATGCGAGAAAATATCTTAGGAGCTAGAGTTATTAAAGCTTTTAACATTCATAATAATCAACATCAAAGGTATCAAAAACAAAATACTCAATTGAAACATTACAATATTCATGGGCAAGCTTTAATGTTACCAGTGATGAGTGTGATTCAATTCTTATTGAATGCTAGCATTGTAATTATTTTAATGGTTGCAGGTATTATTTTTGTAGATGGTGCACACACCCCTATTAATGCAGGTATTTTTGCTTTCACACAATTAATTGCCATTGTTTTATTTTCCTCTATTATTGCCATTATGGTTATTGTAAATACAACTAGAACGATGGCTTCTATAAAACGTATTAATGCTGTATTGGATACTGAACCAACAATTACGGACAAAAAAGACCCAGTTAAATTAAATGGTTATTCAGTTAAGTTTGATCGAGTTAGTTTTAAATATAACAAGAAAGCCAAAGGTTATGCATTGAATAATGTTTCGTTTGAAATTGATGATGGTAAAACATTAGGGATTGTAGGAGGAACAGGTAGTGGTAAATCTACCATTGCTAATTTAATACCTAGATTTTACGATGTGGATCAAGGTCAAATATTAATAGGCGGGCAAAATATTAAAGACGTTGCTCGTGACGATATCAATGATCATATTGGCATTGTTTTACAAGAAGCATTGCTATTTTCTGGGACAATTCAAAGTAATTTGAAATTTGGCAAAAGACAAGCATCATTATCAGACATGAAAAAAGCATGTAATGATGCATGTGCATGGAATTTTATTGACAAACTACCCAAAAAATTAGATAGTCATGTGGAACAACGAGGGCGTAATTTTTCAGGTGGTCAAAAGCAACGCTTATCATTAGCAAGAACTTTAATTAAAAAACCTAATATTCTTATACTAGATGACACAACGAGCGCTTTGGACTTACTAACTGAAGCACGTGTGCAAGAAAATTTGACTAATAATTACAAAAATATGACAAAAATTATTATTAGTCAAAGGATTTCTTCCATCAAAAATGCTGATAAAATTTTAGTTTTAGAAAATGGTAAAATTTTGGCTTCTGGCACCCACGAAAATTTAATTAAAACTAATAAAGTGTATCGCCAGATTGTAGAATCGCAATTAGGGAAGGGAGAATTAAGATAATGCCACCAGTAGGACCACGAAGCATTGTAAAACTTACAAGTAAACCAACAAATATTAAAGAAACGATTAGAGAACTAGCGTTCTATTATCGCAACTATAAAAAAATGTTTATTGTTGCAGTTATTTTATCTTTAATTGCTGGTATTACTGCTACTTCTGCCATTTTATTAAATGGTTATATATATTCTGAATTCATTATTCCATCAACTGTAATTTCTGGCTCCCATAATCCAAGTTCGGGTATACCGCAAATTGATTACGGGGTATTTGGTCTAATTAGTTTTATTTGGTTTTGCATTAGTTTATTAATAGTTTATTTAGTTTCAAATGGGCTTAACTGATTAGAATCATATCTATTACTCAAAATGTCGGAAGGTGGTAGTTACACATTAAGAGATGCAGTATTTACTAAATTGAATCGAATGCCTATAGGATATTTTGATCGTACACCTTCTGGTGACATTATGTCACGTAGCATTAATGATGTAGATAATATTGGACAAGCAATGTCACAATATTTGGGTAGCGTATTTTATTGAATTTTTATGGTTGTAACTATGCTGATTTTAATGTTTTTGATTAACCCTATATTAGCAATTTTTGCCATAGTGCTAATTCCAATTTTTCTTTTTATTAACATTATGATTATGAAAAAAGTACGTCCATTTTTTGGTAAACAACAAAAAAGTTTAGGAATATTAAATGGATTTATTGAAGAAAATATTTCAGGATTAAAAATTATTTCTTTATTTAGAATGAAAAAAGATACCGAAATAAATTTTGCTGAGCTTAATAAAGATTTAACGCGTAATTCTATTGTAGCACAAGCAACTACTAACATGTTGATGCCACTTAATATTTTTATGAATAACATGTCTTTCGTTGTTTTAGCGGCCATTGGAGCATTTGGTATGTTTAAAGGGGGGCACAATAATCAAGGATGAGTAAATATTAATTGAGGAGTAATTCATTTTAATCCGCCTAGTTGAATTTATACATCAGGTGTTGATCCGCAATTTATTAGTATTATTCAAAAAACATCATTATTAATTGTGTTTACATTATGTGCACGTAATTTAAATAATCCAATTAATCAATTAGTTGCAGCACTAGGTTCATTATTTTTAGGATTAGCTTCAGCTGAACGTGTATTAGAAGTGGTTAAACAACCAATTGAACAAGATGAGCCCGATGCGCAAGACTTGAAAGAAGTATATGGTTTGGTAGAGGCTGAACATATGGATTTTGAATATGTTCCAAAAAAACCAGTATTAAAAGATATTAATTTTTATGTAAAACCTCAACAGATAGTTGCCTTAGTCGGGCCAACTGGAGCAGGCAAAACAACAATTGTAAATTTAATCACTAAATTTTATGACATTACTGGTGGGGATTTAAAAATTGATGGTATTTCGATTAAAAAAATTAAACGAGAAAGTCTGCGCAAAAATATCACAATGGTATTACAAGATACATATTTATTTAGCACTACCATTTATGAAAATATTCATTATGGTAGGTTAAACGCTACTCGTAGTGAAGTTATTAAAGCAGCTAAAATGGCCCGTGCTCATAATTTTATTATGCAGCTCCCTAAGGGTTATGATACAATTCTAGAAGATAATGGTAGTAATTTGTCACAAGGAGAACGACAATTATTAGCTATTGCACGTGCCTTTTTATCCAATTCTCGAATTGTTATCTTAGATGAAGCAACCTCTTCCATTGATACTAAAACTGAAATTGAAATCCAAAATGCAATGGATGAATTAATGAAAGAACGTACTTCTTTTATTATAGCTCATAGACTTTCTACGATTAAGAATGCCGATAATATTTTAGTTATTAAACAGGGGCGTATCGTGGAACAAGGTAAGCATGATGAATTGATTAAACGAAAGGGATTTTATGCACAATTGTATAATTCGCAATTTAAAAAAGGAATTGAAATTTAATTAGACTGTATAATGCTAACATGAATGTATCATCCCACAAAATAATTTTTTCTGATGCTAGAAAATTAGCAAAAAAAATTGATAAAGATTCAATAAATTTAATTGTCACATCTCCGCCATATCCTATGATAGAAATGTGAGACGAATTGTTCCATAAATTAAATCCAAAAATAACTAAAACCTTGATTGACGAACAACCTGATGTGGCCTTTGAATTAATGCATAAAGAATTGGATAAAGTATATGATCAATGTTTGCAAGTAATTAAAAATGATGCGATTATATGTATTAACATAGGTGATGCTACAAGGACCATTAACGGTTTATTTAGGTTATTTACAAATGGAGCGAGGACGGTTCAATATTTTTTAAATAAAGGTTTTACACAATTGCCATCTATTATTTGGCATAAGCCTACTAATTCTCCAAATAAATTTATGGGATCTGGAATGTTGCCTGTTGGTGCTTATACTACATTGGAACACGAACATATTCTTGTTTTTAGAAAAAACAAAAGAATATTTCAAAGCGATGAAGATATTAAAAATAGACGATCATCTGCTTTTTTTCAATATGAAAGGAATTTATGATGCCAAGACATTTGAAAAATTATAGGTAATAGACAAAAAAATACAAATGCTTCAAGAGGAAGAAGTGCAGCTTACCCTTTAGAAATTCCATATAGACTAATAGCTTTAAATTCAATTGAAGGGGACGTAATTTTAGATCCATTTGGTGGAACAGGTACTACAACAATAGCTTGTGTAGCTTTGAAAAGAAATAGTTTTTTAGTAGAAATCGAACGAAACTTTAAGAATGATATCATTAATAGAATCAAGAGTTCGTTTGCTGAAATTAAAGAATTTAATGATAGACGACTATTAAAAGCAATGGAACACATTGAGAAAAGAAAATCTAATAACAAGAGTATAAAATATTTGAATGAAGTTTTAAATATTCCTGTTGTTACACGACAAGAACAAAATCTAACAATTCCTATACTATCAGATGTTGTTAACATTAATGATCACGAAATAAGTATTATTTATCAAAGATAAATTATAATGGAAGTTATATTTTTTACAGTTTATGATATTTGATGATATTACTTGTAAAACAAACTCTCTATCCATAAGGACTATAGTTGATTATTTTGATAAACAAAAACTCATACTTAACCCTCCCACCCAAAGAAAGTTTCACAATCGATTAGGGGCAGAATTAATAGAATCTATTTTAATTAAGATGCCTATTCCTCAATTGTATCTTTTTAGATTTACCGAAGGAGAAGGGAAAAATAAGAAAGAATTTTATGAAGTTCTTGATGGTCAACAACGTTTGGCAACATTGATAGGTTTCAGAAAAGGATATAAATTGGATTCTAATTGTGTCCTTTCTAATTCTCGTTTTCCATATAAAATGAAAAACCCTCTACTTGGTGATTTAAATGGTAAAACTTATGACAAAATAGGTGATTTTTATCAAGGTATATTTGATGATACAAATATAAGTTTTATTGAAATAAGTACTAAAGAAAATTTGTCTCCCCTATTAGCCAAACAAGCTATATTTTCAAAAATTAATAGAAGAACTACAATATTAACAAAAGCTCAACTTAACAATTGTTTATATGATGGTATAGTTATGCAAGAAATAAGAGAAATTTCTAAAAAACTTATAGATGAACATATTTTTGATACGAAAAATGATAAGTATCAAGTAGAAGATTTTATTATTAAATTTTTATGTTTAATATCTGGTTATTACAAAAATGATATCAACAAAGATTTAGAAAACATGTTGAGCCAACAAAAAGATAATCCAGAATATGTTAAACATATAAAAGATATATGAAATACATTTGTTAATGTAAGAGAATTAATAGGATATGATTGGATGATTTCTAAAAAAACAAGTATTTATATTTTGTAATCGTTTATCACAAATATAAAAAATATCAAAAACAATTATTGTTACATAGTAAAGATTTAATCAATGAATTAAAATTATCTTTGAATGAGTATGATATCAAATATGGTTTTAATTCAAAATTTAGTACTAATTCTAAAATTGCAGTAAATGGAAAATTAGAATATTTTTGCAATTTTTTGGATGCTTTTTTAAGAAATAAAAATATTGAACTAGACTCACAACGTGTGTTTTCACAGCAAATAAAATTAGATTTATTTAAAGAAAACCCTGTCTGTAAAATTTGTGGGAATGGAATCCATAATATAAAAGATGCAGAAATAGATCATGTGGTCCCATGAATATTAGGCGGGAAAACAGATAAAAATAATGCTCAAATTGTTCATAGAACATGTAATAGACATAAAAGTGCTAATTAACCAATTCATTTATCACGAATATATTTCATTCTTGTTTAAAAAAACTTTTAAATTAATTTTTTGTTTGTTTTTAATATAGATACAACAGTAAACATCGTCAGGAAGTTTAGATATAAAATTTGATTTATTTCTAAAATTTTCATTATCATTACCTGTTTTAATTTGAAAATTCATGATTAAACCAATGTCTTCATAAACATAATCAATGCCTTTGGCTTCCTCCTTTATGCATGATTTTCGTAGTTTGGTTCTATCAAAATTATTTATATCATCATTATCTTTACAAATTTGCTTGCAAACAAATGAAACTATTGGATACTCTAGGAAGAAACCTTGTCATGTTTTTGTAAACATCAAATCTTCAACTCATTTTGTTACAACTTTTTTATTTATCTGTTTAGATAAAATATTTTTAAAAAAAATAAGATTTTTTCAAATTTCTAAAATGGTAGATTTAAAAGCAGCTCTTCCGCTTTTAGGAAGTTTTGTTGAATGTTTCATGACATTTTGATTGTTCAAATATCATTTTTTTCATTCTTGCTTTGATGGTTTTATATTATTTTGATTACATTCACTAATAAACTCTTGGAATAATTCGCTCAATTGCCCGATATGATTTGGGCCTGTTTTACTACCTGCAACACTATTTAAAAAATTTATGAAAGGCGATACGTATTTATCAAATTTTATTTTTTCATCATCTGGTATTAGATTCATTAATGCTTTTTTATCTAATTTCATTTTTTTAGTTTTCATAGGAATGGTAATTATGCAATAAATAACTTACTTAAGTTTTAATTTACTAATTAAATTCTTTTCTAAGTGTCATGCTTTAATTCATTTTAGTGTTTTATTAGTAGGTGTTTTAGACATAGTTTTTACATCGTGTGCATCTGCTTCAATGATTACTTTACATTTGGTAGTACTAACCATTTCCCAAAAATAATCATTAGGATAGTCCATTTTGTTTTTTTTAATCAATAAACCATTGATGTTAAAGCCTAATGGCATATCATACTTTAACGAACAATCGATAATTAAATTGGCTAAACGAATGGCGTCTTCGTCTCAACTATGATAAAAAGTATAAACATAGTCGGGGTGAGCAATAGCAGAAAACAAACCACTTTTACATGCGTCTTCTAATTGTTCACCATATAGATCTAAATTCAAAAATTTAATATTTTTTAAATCCTTTGCTCTATGTGGGTTTCCGATGTTATGGTTACCAAGAATTAAATAATCCACTTTATCTCGTAATTTTTTGTAAAACTTATATTGACTTTGGTGATATTCAGCTTCTAGACCAATCAATATTTTAATTTGACCTTGATATTTTTTTTGATAAAACTTAATTTCACTAATGTAATGTGATAATTCATCAATATTTAAACGAAAATGACGATGAATATTTAGGGGGGCGTGTTCACTAAAGCCTAAAGTTTTATATCCATATTTAATCGCTGCTTTAATATTTTCTTCGATTGTATTTTGGGCATGGTGGCAATAGATAGTATGAGTGTGATAATTGTGCTTGAATTGTAATTTTTTCACGAGATAATTATAGCGTTTTTAAACTATGCCTTTAAGTGATATTGTACAATTAAAATCATTAATGAAAGAAAATCCTAATTTTGTATTTTTAAGTGGTGCTGGAGTATCTACTGCTAGTGGTATTCCTGATTTTCGTAGTAAACAAGGCTTATATAAAAAATTCAAAAATGCTGAATATTTACTAAGCCATGATGCATTGGTTCACGATACAGAAACATTTTTTAAATTTTATAAAGAACAAATGTTATTGGACAATATTGCGCCCAACTTAATTCATATTACTCTTGCTAAATGAGAAAAAATAAACAAGATAGGTTGTATCATAACGCAAAACATTGACGGATTACATTCATTAGCAGGTAGCAAAAATGTCATAGAATTGCATGGAACAGTTTATCGTAATTATTGTATTGATTGTCATAAAACATATTCAGTCGAACACATAAAACAATCTAAGGGTATTCCTAGATGTACATGTGGTGGAATAGTAAGGCCTGATGTAGTCTTATATGGTGAATCATTGCATGATGGTGTTTTTGAGGCATGTTATACTGCATTAGAGAAAACAAATTTATTAATTGTAGCAGGTACAGGATTAACTGTATCAACCGCTAGCGGTATTGTTAGTATGTTTAAAGGTAAGTATTTAGTTATCCTAAATAATGAGCCTACACTATTCGATCATCAAGCAAATTTAATTATTCGTAAAGATTTAGTAGAAATATTTAAAACATTAACCTAAAAATTTAATTTTTTCTTTGGCGATAGATACAGTTAATAAATTATCACCATGAGAAATGATACCATCGTGTTGAAAGGTCTTATTGGGTAATTTTATTTCTACTTTTTTGCATTTAATGCTAGTGACTACTCGTAATTTAAGAATGTTACCTTTCATAACTTTTTTTAAATAGGAAATGGTTTTAATTCGTGGAAATTTATTCACATAAGTAAAATTGAGATAATCATCATCTATTGCTGCTTCAGGGCACATTTTGATTCCCCCACCTATAGCGATTCCATTACCAATAGATAACAACAATGATGTAATAGGGATTCATTTACCATTGTCTACACGAATTTCGCTGTAATGTCATTTAAAAAATAAAGTTTTAATAACAGTGGCTAATTTATAACGCATTTTATTTGGTAATACTTTGAGCTTGTAATAAAATTTTAATACCTCTGTATCTAAACCAAAACCAACTACATTTATTGCTCTTTTATTGTTAACATTAATAAAATTAATTTTACGTGATTGTGCGGTGAGGGCAAATTTTAAAGCATTAATAGGATCATCCGAAGGAATTTTGGTAGCGGTAACAAAGTCATTACCAGAGCCTGAAGGAATGACTCCTAATGTAACAATATCAAAATTTTGAATTCCATTTACAATTTCGGAAAGAGTACCATCTCCTCCCAAACAAATAATAGTAATAGGCTGATTTTTGCTAGTCAAATATTTTGTGATAGTTTCAGCATGACCTTCACTTTGAGTTTCATGAACGTGATATTTAAAATCAATGTTATGTAAAAATTCTTTTACTAAGATTCAATTTTGTTTGGATAAACCATGACCTGCAATCGGATTATAGATAAAGTGATAAGTCATAACAATTCAAATTATATTGAATCCAAATTATATGTATGATAGATCTTTTATTATCAATATTTGAGTTCGGTTTTCAATTCATGTGTGAGTTTTTTTCAATTCATTGATAAGTTTTTGCCATGGCTTGCAATGACATTTTTATATCAAACATAACTTAATTTCGGAGTACGTGGACGATTTTTATGTTTGAAATTTACATTTACCAACCCGTAATTTTTTCGGTAACCAGCACTTGGTGAAAAAATGTCGCAATAAGTTCATAGACTATAACCTATGACATTTTCACCCAAACGACAACCTTTCAGAACTTCTTTAATATGGTTATGCAAAAATTGAATTCGTTCTTTATCCAAAATTAATCCTTTTGTAGGTTTATCAAATAAGCCAAGACCATTTTCTAATATTAATATTGGCACTTGCTTACCATATTTTTTATGCAAATATTTCATACCAGGAATAATTTGACTAGAGTCAATTGTTCATTTTCAAGCAGTATATTTTACCTTTTTTAAAGGATAAACTATTTGGAATTTTTGTGTGATAGATTTCTCAGATGGTTTCTTGCTAGAAATTAATTCGTAGTCAAAAGCACTAACATAGAAAGGACGATAATAATTTCATCCAATTAAATCCATCGGGTATTTTTTTAAGTAATCTAAATCAACTTGTGAAATATGAAACTTGATATTATTATTCGAAATGAAATCGTAAAAAATTTGAGGATATTGTCCTAAGAAATAGGGATCTAGATATAAACCTAAATATCATTCGTTATATGCTTCAACAGCATGCTTGGCTTTGGAACAATTGGAAGGGTATGGTAATGGGGGTGACCAATCATGGCCTACACCAATAACAGCTTGTTCACTTACATAGTGTTTTTGTTTAGCTTTTATAAAGACTTCTTTACATGCTGCCGAAGCTAAAGCTAAATGGTGCACTGCTTTAACAAATGCAGTAGGATCTTTGCGTTCAGGTGGAAAATAATTTGACAGATAACCAAAAGTAGTGAAAGAAGAATTTTCATCGCTAGTGAATCAAATGTCACAATATTTACCTAAATATTTGAACATAACTTCAGCGTACTTTCTAAATCATTGGATGCATTTACGATTTTCTCATCCACCTAATTTTTGAGCTCACATTGGTGTATCTCAATGAAATAAAATAGGAATAATTTTAACGTTCTGCTTTTTAAAGCTTTCACATACATTTATGTAAAATTGAACCCCTTTCATGTTTATTTGTGTTGAGTTGTTTGGGAATATACGTGTTCAATCTAAGCAATAATTTAAAGCATCTAATTTCAATTTACCACAAATTTTAGCATCAATGGGATATTGATGATAAAAGTCACTAGATACTTCAATAGAATTAATTTCTCTTTTAGTGCTATTAGGTGGAGGAATGAAAAATCTGCGTTTGGTAAAGTCATCTCAAATAGAACTTTTACGATTACCCAAATGTCTTCCTCCTTCCATTTGGAAGGCATTAGTTGTTGCGCAGAATAGAAATTGTTTCATTGTTATCAGTTTATTTTCATGAAAAATATTATAATATTTTTTCATTACATGTATATGAATCAAAAATGATTAAAATTGATATTGTCAATTATCGGTACTACTACAATTGGTACAGCGGTTATATCTTCCACATCTTGTTCAGAAAATGGTTTATCGCCGAAAGTAATCTCACAAATATTACAGACTTATTCAAAGGAAGCTATTGATCCTACATTAGATGATGGTAACGATGGTCATGTTGTTAATGTTGGTGTAATTGGAGAGTTTCCTAGCCATACACCAAAAGCTGTAGATATACAAAATTGATCTAATAGCGATAGTAAAGAATACAAAGAAGCTATTGCTGATGCAGTAGCTTGGGCAGATGAAATTAATGCACCAATAAAGTCACATATAACTGAAAATATTAAAAATGGTAAAAGTCTAACCGGTCAAGATGATGCAAATATTAAAAACATTACAGGGTATGAAACATTTCGTGATCAATATTTTACCGTTCATTTTGCTAATATATATGCTCATGAAATAGGAGAAGATCCAGATAGTAATAATTGAACTTTTGAATGATCTGATGATCATGAAAAAGATAATCCTTTTCAAAGTTTTCTTTGTCTACAAAGTGAATCAGATAACCAAAAATGGCGTAACGATAATTCTTATTTAGGGTCTGAATATTTGAACCCTACTGGGGAACCACGGCAAGAACCCACATATTTAGGAGAAGGGGGTAACGAATTTTATCGTGATCTTGAATTAAGATATTTATGAAGCTCAGATATTTTTGATCAAGAAACTCCATACAAGTCAAATATTGAAGCTTTTTCAAATGATGGGACAAGTATTGTAACTATTAGTTACTTAGTTACTTTTTCTCCTAAGCCATACACCCAAGAGGCGCCACCAGTTGCTTTCTATGTTAACGCAGATTTGAGATGTTCGGGAATAGAGTAATATGCCAAGTAAGAAGAAAAACATAACTGCTTTACCAAAAGATCCAAAACGAAAAAATATTAATAAAAAAATTGTTGGTATTACTGCTTGTGCTGCTGGTATTGCTCATACTTATATGGCAGCAGATTCATTAACACAAACTGGTAAAAAATTAGGGTATGATGTTAGAATTGAAACACAGGGAGCAACTGGTGCTGAAACTGTACTTACAGACGAAGAAATTAATAATGCTGATGTAGTTATTGTCGCAAGTGATGTTAAAATTGACACTGCTCGTTTTAAAGGTAAGCGTGTGCTCACCGCGGGTGTAGCACAAGCAATTAAAGACCCACAAGGATTAATTAATCGTGCTTATAGTCATGCAAAGATAATTGGCGGAGAACATGGTAGTAATTTAAATTCGTCTAAAACCAATAGTGATATGTTTGGTACTAAAAAAAACAACGGTCCATTAGCACATATCATGACTGGTATTTCATGAGCAATGCCATTAATTGTAGCCTGTGGATTATTATTAGCTATAGCAAATGCCATTGGCAATGAAAATTTATATTCAGATAGTAATGGTACTTTTTCATTAGTTGGTGTTATTTGAAGTGGTGGTAAACCATTTGTACGATTTATCGCAGATATAGCTATAGCTGGATTTAAACTAATGGTTCCATTATTTGCAGCATATATTGCTTATTCTATTGGTGATAAACCAGCGTTAGTACCAGCTTTAGTGTGTGGTTGAATCATTAACGATAATAATTTATTAGGAGTAAATATTAATACAGGCGATACTGGTGGGATAGTAATGCCGATCGAACCAGGAGCTGGTTTTATTGGTGCTATTATTGTAGGTTTTTTAGTAGGTTATTTAGTTAAATACATTCGTAGTTGAAAATTTCCTAAAATGATTAAGTCGATTGTGCCTTTTCTAATTATCCCTTTGTGTGTAACATTTATTGTAGCTATTTTTATTAGGTATTGTATTGGTGCGATTATTGCTCAGTTAGTTATTGGTATGTTTAATGGTTTGCAATCCCTTCAAGAGCAATCGCTGGCATTTCCAATAGTAATAGCCATTGTTATTTGTATGATGATGTCTGTGGATATGGGTGGACCAATTAATAAAACTGCCAATATTTTTGCTACCATCACATTTTATCAATCTTTGTCTAATGTAACTGGACAAGGTTTAAGTATGTGAGATGCAAATTTTGTACCTTGATCAGGCATGATTGCCGCTATTTGTGTACCACCACTGGGATTATGATTATCCACTATCATGTTTAAGAAAAAATTTACAAAAGATGAAAGGGCAATGGGTAAAACTTGTTTACCAACTGGTATTTTTGGAATTACTGAAGGAGCAATTCCATTTGCCTCAGCCGATCCAATTCGAGTAATCCCCAGCTGTATGGTAGGTTGTGGCGTAACTGGGGTAGTATCTGTATTATTGGGTGCTAAATTTATTGGTGGTGTAGCTGGACCATTAGGTTTGTTTACTTATGGTAATACTACTCAATTTCAGAATAATTATGCTTGGTGAGTATTTGTATGATTAGCATGTTTTTGAAGTGGTGCATTTGTAGCAGCCATTTGTTTAGGATTATTACGAAAGAAAATTAATTCTGAAGAAATGGCACATTTGAACGAATGAAGAATGATGAAAAAAAATAAACACAAGAATACAGTTACTAATGTTAAATTATTTTTTACTCATCCTAAGCAAGCATTGGTCAAAATAAATACTTATACAAAAACTTCTAATCAAAAACATCGCGCAAATGCAATTGAATATTGGAGCAATTGTGGTGATGTTATTCAACGTTGATTTGAATTATGGGGCACTCGTTTTGCACGATTTGGTAAATGAGTGTCAAAACCATTTAGATTATTAGCCCACCACATATTTCATCGAAATAAAAGGAACACTGATTAATGTTGGATAAGAATAAACGTTTTAAAATTATTTTGGGGACATCTATTCCAATTTTTGTTGTTTTACTTGTAATTGGATTTTGTTTATTAATGATTGGTTATCATGTCGGTTCACAAGCCGATGAAATTCACACTAATTGGGTACTTGTAATTGTTGGCTGAGTAACTTTAGGTATTGGTTTAACTGGTTATTTTACAATGTTTGCAATTGTTTTAATAAAACGACAATTAGCTAAAAAGAAACTGTCCATTAATGTACCACAACCAACGATTACTCAGGTGAAGCGAACCACAACTAAGAAGTAATTATGAAAAAGAAATGAACAATATATGTAGTTCCTCATACACATTGAGATAAAGAATGGTTTTTTACAAAAGAGGATTGCGAAGTAGTATTAGATGCCAATATTAAACATTACATAAATTTTTATCAAAAAAATCGTGATCTTTTTAACTTTACATATGATGGTCAATCATCAATTGTGGATGATTATTTCACAATTAATGATCCTAAAACTAGTTTATCGTTTTTGGAAGCCCTAAATCAGAAGAAATTAATTATTGGACCATGATATATTCAACCAGACTTTTTTAATACGACATCTGAATCATTAGTACGTAATTTGTTAATAGGGATTTATGTGGCTAATAATAATCATGCAGATTACCTTAGAACAGCGTATGTACCTGATTCATTTGGTCAAAACGAACAGATGCCTCAGATTTATAAACAATTTGGTTTAAACAATTTAATTTATTGACGAGGAATTGATCCAAAAAATATGCAAAAATCTTCTGCAGCATGATGGGAAGGAATTGACGGTAGCAAAATTTTAGCTTACAACTTACGTTATGGTTATTGATCGATGGGGATGTTATATCCGTATGTTACCATCAGTAAGAAAAATGTACGGCAAAAAGCTCATATGTTTTTCAAAAGATTCCAAGGTCAATTTAAAGAAATAAAACGGCTATCCAATTTCACTAATAATAATATTTTGATACCATTGGGTGGTGATCAAGCACCAATTATGAAATATTTGTCTGAATTTATTCATGAACTTAATAAAATTGATTCTCAACACGAATGAATTTTATCTGACTATGATCATTTTATGAAGAGCATTGACACTCAAAATCCAGCTATTGACATAATAAAAGGCAATCTATTAACACCTGCTTTTTCACGTGTTCATCGTACTATTTCTTCACAAAGAGCAGATATCAAAAAAATGTGTAAACGCATCGAATATGATATTTTTTATAAATTAGAACCATTATCTGCCTATTTTACAAGTATAGGTGGAGATTATAAGTATGAAATTATTCTACATATTCTCAAAAAATTAATTACTTGTCAAGCTCATGATTCATTAGGGGGATGCGTAACAGATAAAACGAATAATGATATCAAAAATCGTTTAATTCAAATTAAAGATTTAGTTAATTCATTAGTTACTCGTAATATTAAGATTATTGGCGAAACTATGCGCCTAAAAAATGAGGAGTTCATTATTTTCAATTGACAAGTAAATGAGCAACAAAACTATAGTGCTTATGAAATTACTTTGTTTACCCAACACGAACACTTTGATTTAATTAATGTTAAAACAGGTGAAAAATTAAAATTTGATTGTTGAAAGCACCATTCAAACAATCCTTCTTATTTTAATTACCGTGTTTTTATTCGTAATCCTAAATTACCATTATTTAGTATTAATCGTTTTAAAATTGTTGCAGCAGATGTTAGCCATGAACTTAAACCAACTGGCACAATTGATAACAATCGTTGGAATGTAACAATTAATGATGATGGTACATTAAATATTGTTGACAAAAAATTTAAGAAGACCTACAAAAGATTATTTGAAATTTATGTTGAACATGATTGTGGAGATTCATATGATTTTTCACCATCAAAAAAGCATCCTGGAAAAATTAATAAAATTGTTGAATCAAAATACCAAGTTTCTTCTTATGAAGAATACCATAATATCAAATTACGTAATGTTTATGAGTTACCTAATCGACATGAGGGTGAAATCATTAGACAACCAATTGATTTAAATATTCATATCACAAATAATGACGTGATTTCTATTCACATTCAAATTGACAATAAAGTAAAAGATGCACGCTGATTGATTAAATCTCATGCTAATATTTTGACTGATGATATTTATTGTAATCATGCTTATTGCACTTCCAAACACCCTGTTTATAACAAAACAGATAAAGTGATTTGGAAAAAACAAAAATGATCTGAATATCCAATAGATATTTGAACTAACGAATCTTACGCTTTTATTCAAAACAATAAAATTCGTGCGGGTTTTTTAACATCTGGTGAAAATAATGTAGAAGCCCATAATGAGAACGGGGAAACTTACATTTATTTAACATTATTCCGTAGTGTAGGTATGTTGGGTAAAAGAGATTTGGTTTATCGTCCTGGTAGAGCAAGTGGCATTGATGAATATGTAGTAAATACTCCTGATGCGCAACTATTAACAACCTTAAATTTTAAAATTGGTTGATTTGTATCACACAGATCTATTAATGTTTGGAATTCAGCGTTAAATTTTAATACTAAAGCTGTTTATTATCAATCACAAAATTACGATAAGTTATATCGTGTTTTAGATAAATTTTTTATGCCTTTGTATGTGAATTTAAATTTCAAAAGAAAATTACGTTTACCATTTATTAACAATTCCGATTTTACAATAACATGTGTTAAAAAAATGGAATACTCAGATGATTTACTTATTCGCGGTTTTAACAATTCGGACAAATCTATCAAGCTAACATTTACCGATATTAATAAACAACCAATGAGCGTAGATGTATTAAATTTGAAAGAAAAAATGATTAAACATAATGTTAAGACTGATATAGTTAACAAGTATGAAATTAGGACATATCGTATGACTACAGGAATGGAGGTAGGTAATGATTAATAAAGAAATATTTAATGTTAATCATATTTATTTTGGTGTAAATGTAAGCTCACAAAAGGAGGCTTTTAAATATATTGCACAAAAATTTGTTGAAGGCGGTGTATCAAATGATGTAAAGGATTGTTATAAAGGGTTAAAACATCGCGAAAAAGAAGGTAGTACTGGTTTTAATGATGGGATTGCTATTCCTCACGCACGTATTAAAGCAATCACGAAAGCAGGGGTATTTGTGTTTAAATTTACCACTCCGCTTCAATGGGAGTCAATTGATAAATCATTAGTAAAAATTGCAATCGCATTAGCCATTCCAGATGATGTTGGTGGTGATCAGCATATTAAAATTCTTTCTTCAATAGCACGTAAATTAGTAGACCAAAAATTTCGTCACGATTTGATATCTGCTAATGACAAAGAGGAATTGTTTAAATTAATTAATAAAGTTCAAATTATTTAATATGTATTGAATTTTAGATATTGGTGGGACTGCTTTTAAATATCGAATTGTTAATAAACAATATAAGACTATATTTGATAATGTAATTCATTATGATAAATTAATTGATGCAAAAGAAATTGTTAATATTGTTCTTAACACTTATAAACAGTTAAAAGCAAAGTATTTAATTGAAAAAATTGCCATTTCTTCTTTGGGAATAGTGAATAGTCAAACCGGACAAATATCTGGTTTAGGTGGTATAGAAAAGTATAGCAAAGTTAATTGAAAACATATTTTCAAAAAACATCATTTACCTATTTTTGTTGAAAATGATGCTAATTGTGCTGCTTTATATGAATTAAGTTTGCACTCAGATATTAATAATGCTATTGTATTAGTAGTGGGGACAGGTTTAGGCGGGGCACTAATTATTAACCACCAACTTTACAAAGGATCACATAATGGTGCAGGGGAAGTAGGGGTAGGTTTAAGTGAACTAAAAAATAATCATTTTATCAATATATCCAACGCCACGTCAACTTATGCTATTACGAATAATTATTTTAAGCTAACTAATAAAAAAATTACTGGGCAGCAAATTTTTATGCGATATGCTAAAGATAAATATGCTAAGCAAATTATTGATAATACGATTCATCATCTAGCAAAAACTATTATTAACTTAGCTATTTTTATTGACCCAAACTATGTTTTTATAGGTGGTGGTGTTTCTAAAAATAAATTATTCATGTCATTATTAAACAAAGAAGTTATCCGTTTAATGAAAATGTCCCGATTAACTCAGATGTTTAAATTATTACCATGTCATGGCAATAATGAAGCTAATCTTAATGGGGCAATGACTTTGTTAAAGTAAAATACTGTGACTATTCACCAAGAATAATTTAAACCGTAGATTTATTCAACTTTTGCAAATATTTTATAAATTGTATACACAATTTACTTTATTGTTTCAAGGTATGTAATGTAAAAATATCCTAAAAATAGTTGCACAAAATGTCTGTAAATCCCCCCCCCCTATCCCCTATAATATATTTTATGATGGAGGGAGGGGATAATAATGAGCAAAAAAATAAAAAAGGAATTAAGAAAAATCAAAAGAGATATTATTCCTATTACGGCAATTGGTGTGGGGTTGGTTGTTAGCACTGCCATCATCGTACCAATCGCCCTCCACTATAAAACAATTATCCCTTATAACGAAGATGTGTCGTCTTCATCGCTGAAAACAGTTAAAGATTTATTATTGAAGTCGCGCGAAGCATTAGCTACTAAAACAGCTTATCTAGTACGTAATCACATTATTACGACATCATATACACCAGAAGATGCAGCTCGTAAGCAAGTTGGTGCTTATAATGCACAATTAGTTAGCCAATCTCCAGTTTTAAACGCCATAATTTCTAATCAATTATCTACTCCAATCACTAACAATCAAGGATATAGTGACGATGATGTGAGTAACGCTTATGGTTTAGTGGCATCTTTAAATAATGAATTAGGTTTACCAACTGTTGATTGAGTAACGGAAGCCAATGATAAACCTAGTGAAATTTTTGATACGACATATGCTAGTTTTAGAGATAAAGGTTATAAAAATACTGATGCTAATAATGTCGCTACGATTATGTCTAATGCTTATCAAGATGCGGCTACACGTGCTAGTAAAAATTACTTTGATACATTTCAATCTACGCAAAATAATATTATTAATTTAAATGCACGTAATATCAATGCCTATTTAAAAAGCAATGACCGTATTGATTTTGAACAAATTAAATTATTAGCCGTGTTATCTAAATTTCAAACGATGTTTGGTAATGAATTAGTTTTTAAAGACTCTACTGATTTATCGTTTTTGATTGACAAAATTAAGGATTATTCCGCAGATGCTCCTTATGATATTGGTGAAGAAATAGATTCGACGGATGTACAAAAAATGTTTAATTTACGTGTGGATCGAACATATACTGCAGAATATCAAAGTAGTGATATACCGAGTATTGATTATGCACAAATTGCCGAGAGTACAGAATTTGATCCAACTTTAAGTATTTATACCGATGTTGATTTTGCAACGGGATATACAAGTCCTATTATTGGAGGAGTGAGTTGAAGTCCCGGTGAACCAATTCCTGGTTTTCAACTACATGTAAGACTAGTAAAGTTAATAGATAATACGACTGATTCTTCGCTTTGTAAAGTTACATTTGAATTAGGGGTAAGTTATAACGGGGACACAACCGAAATATTATGAGGTAATCCTGATTATCATAATGTGATTACGCAAGACATTAACATTCCCGTAGAAACTTTAAACAACAAGAAATATATTGCACAAAACACATACTATAAGGGTAATGTTAGTTATGATTTCGGTAGTCTTCAAACAGATCCTTCTGGTAGAATTACCGCCAACATAAATGATCGCCCTTATTTGGAAGACGTACTATCAATGTTTACTAATAATTTTAAAACTGATAGTAGCGGAAATTTAGAGTACGATTTTATAAACCATAATGTTATTCTACCAACTGATGTTTTGACTGGTATTCCTGTTTCTAATTCTGTAACTTTTGATGGTGAGGGCCCAATGAAACCTTATGAAACAATATCACATACTAATCAACAAATACAATTTGTTGTATGTGATATTAATACTAATGCTGGGCAAAGTGCTTTGATTGGCTATTTCGGTGTAGTAGATACCAAAAAAACTTTGGATGATACAAATGATGTCGAAACTGTTAGAAAAATACCTTCTAAATTAAACGGTGCTGTTATAGGTGACGATAGCAATGTTGCAATAGGTTTTAATTTTCAACCAGATAATCAAAAATGAATTGATTACGGTACACGAGTAGCCAATAGTATTAGTAATATTTTTACGGTTGGTGATACTCTTAAATCCCACTGAGATGATTATGCTGGCGTTAGCAAAACACTTGATACTGCTTTGCTATATCAAAAAATTGCCATAGGATTTAGAGCATTAACTATCGCAGCAGCTGTATCTGCTGCAGTAGTTGATGCAGTTTCTTTTAATTGAACAGCAGTAGCGATGGATGCATTAGTGATTGCGATTAATACAGGTGCAGCAATAGTGGAAGGCATCATTATAAGTATTGAAACTAGTATTAAGAACGATGCATTAAATGTAGAAAAAAATACAGGTGCTGTTGTTGGATTTGACCCCGACACTGGTAAATTTTCAGCAGCATCATTAGAAGATTTACAAGTAACATGAAAAGATTGAAATAACCCTGCTGGGGCTATCTCTATAACTGATAAATTTATTAATTTTATTAATGCAGCTAAAGAACTTTTAAATAATCCACGTGGAGTTATTCAAAACAAAGTAGCATGTGCTAAAGAAGTCAATGCGGTAATAACTAACACTATCACAACTTTTCATGGCGTTTCTATTTTGCAATACTTAAAAAATTGATTAATACAATCTTACAATGATTTTAGGACAAATCATGGTGAGTCGGTATTAAGTAATACTGATATAAATAATATTAGTAATGATTTTGATAACATTGATCCAACTGAAGATAATGCAGATAACCACGCCATTAATGTTTCGGCATTAATTAATGAATCTACTGCACTAGCAAGCCATGCGATTGTTGATACATTTGAATATATTTCCCAAGAAGGTGACCAAGATGATAGTCGAGTAGCTCAATTTGAAAAGATTATTGATGCATTACGCACAGAATTAAATGTCACATTATCTCAAACTGATAATGGTTCATTAGAAATTGCAGCAGACGTATTCAAGACAGTTGATATCCTAGTTAGTTTAGTATCAATCGTGCATGACATTAAAGAAATAAAAGTTATTTTATCAGGGATTGAAGACGTATCTAAAAATGCGATGCGAGTATCTACGCTGTTGTCGGTTATTGGGGAGCTTTTATCAATCGTTAGTTTGGTATGTAGTTTTAGTGCAGACGCTGCACTAAATTGAGCACCAAGCGATTCTAAATAACAAAAGGAATATTATGAAAAAAATCGAAAGTGCATTATACAAAGTTTCAGCGGGTGGGTTAATTGCTTTAATCCCATTTATTCAATATTGAAGTTCTGATCGTGGCATTGCCAATATAACCGCTCCTTACGATAGTTCTTCTAATCCTAATGATTCTGCTTCAGCACCCGCATCTATTTATGCTACATTTCAAAGCACTGACCCATTATTACAATATGCTACTTACACTAGCAAAGACTCTACTAATAATATTACTTTAGATGCATATGGTGATTTAAGTGTTGGGCTTCATGTTACTAATCAAGAACGTTTTAATTCTGCCTTCAATGGAGGGTATGCTGATGAAAAAGGCGATGTATTACTTAATACCCTCATTTATGGTTTAGATTGTGTGGATAATGCAATTGATTTAGGTTGAACTACGCATGACAAAGATACTGACATACTTTTGAATTATGCAGGTTCTAGTTGATTTGATTGGTATCGTTATGCTGATTATTATGGAACACCTGCATATACCACATCAGAATGGGCATATCTTGATTCTTGAAAAGCTGGCAATTATGGTTTACTTACTTATTTTGGGCCGAGCAAAAGAACACCTCCGGGGGTTGGATATATAGTTGGAGGGGCTTACCAATCAGTATCGGCAAAAACAAGCAATTCTTTCTCAATTGATCCTAAAAATTATATCCAATATCCTAGTGGTACATTTCACTCAGACGATAAACCTATTTATGCATATAACTTATCCGTTCAATTTGCTTCACAAATATCTGACACACAAATTTTTGCTGAAATTTATCTTTTTCTAGATGAATTACAATTTGAACTTAAACCAAAAGATGTGAGTGTTAATTGAAATAACATCATTAAAATACACAAATATTCTGATAAAAGATATGTAGCTTATTTAGCATATGAAGCTGACTTAGACATAATTCTTCCTTTTAGGATTACCTCATATTCACATGATGAATATTACAGTGGTCGTAAAGGACCAATTGATTCATATCTTAATCATAGCGATACCCTTTATTCGACAATTTCATTAACACCATATATGCATGGTATTGGTTAAAATATTTATGATAAGAAGTAAGAAATATAAATCTTTGGTTGGTATGGTCCCGTTGGGAGCAATTGTTTCAGCTTCCATTGTTGTTTCAACTTCTTGTGGTGCGTCACCAGTAGTTTTAGAAAAAATTGAAGGTGACGGTGAAAGTGGAAGAATGGATACCACTCAATTGTTTATTACTACAAATCGAGCTATTTCGCACTTAACTACTAATGATATTCGTTTTTCCATTGATCAAATTTCTGCAAAAAGCATCGCTTACGAGACCACAGATAATCATACTCTTTACACTATCCAAGTTAAGGGTAATTGACAAAATAATACGACTACTCAGGTGTCTTTAACTAAACACGGATATTCTATTAAAAATACTTTATCTATAACTTTATGAAGAGATACTACCAAACACATTAGTATAGAACAGTTAGATCAAAAAGATGGTGAATCCAATACACAAACTACAACAGGTTTAATTTTTCAAAGTTCTGAATTTAACTTGAGCATTGATAATATTAAACTTAGCAATTTGAATATTTCAATGGATACACTTACTTATAATGAAAATACAAAACGCTATTCTTTTAACATTAGTGGAGATTGGGAAAATGGTGAATCAATTTCGATGACTATTGATGAAATTCAAGGCATTACAATTGAAAATAAAACTGAACCTATTACTATATATAAAGATACTACTAAACATGTTGATTTGGAAAACTTGGAACAAGTTGGAGGCATAGATGGTGAAACTACTACAACGGGTTTAAAGTTTAAACTTACAAGTGAAGTAGGATTAGTTTTAAACGATATAACTTTTACTAATTCTGATATAGATTTTTTAGTAAGTAAAATTGAACATGTGCCTGAATCGCTTGATTACATTATTTATATTAGTGGTAATTGAGCGAATTTGGACCAAACCGGAATAATTATAAGTAAAGAAGGATACACTATTAATACTAACGATCAAATAGCAACTTTATATGTAGACACCACTAATCATATTGTTTTAACTCAATTAGAGCAAGTTGATGGAGAATCAAAAAAGAAAACTACTACAACTTTGAATCTATCATCAGATGAAGATTTTGGTTTGACACTTGATAAAATTAGTTTTGATAATGCATTGGTATCTGCCACACAGGTAGAATATGATACAAACAATAAACTTTATAGAATTAAAATTGAGCCTGCATCATCTGCTTGACCGAATGAAACTCAGATTAGTTTAATTATTGGCCATATTGATGGGTTAACTATCGTTAATAAAACACCGAAAGTAACCATATATACTGATACGACTATTTATGTTACTATTACTAATCTTAAACAAATTGGTGGAATAGATGGTGTAGCGGGTACAACATCTCTCACATTTGAGAGTACTAGACAATTTGAACTAAATCCTGATGATATTGTGTTTACCAATCTTAAAGTATCACCAAATATAATTAGCTATAGCGGATTGGTTTATACCATTACAATTAGTGGTGATTGAACAAATGGTGAATCAACTAATATTAGTTCTATCACTATAGAAGGATATGACTTTGACGTTAGTAGTTTAACACCAGTATCTTTATATAAAGATTCAACTACACATGTTACAATAGATAACTTTCAACAAATTGGTGGTGTGTCTGGTACGGCGACGACCACGGCTTTATCTTTTCATACTTCGGTAGAAATTATTGGCCTTACAATTGATAACATTTTGTTTCCTCATCCTCCGGGGGTTATAAAAGCAAGTAACCTTATTTATGATAACTCTACCCAAACTTACACTTTTAATATTGCAGGTGGTTGACTAAACGGATCAGATTGTGGTATGGGGATAAATGCACCAAGTGGTTACACTATTAATAATAACACCGAGAAAATAACAATATATTATGATGAAACCACTCATGTTGATGTACGAAATTTAATAAGCAACGGAGATGATGGCACAGAAACAACCACTAAGATTTTATGACAGCTTCATGAACAAAACGATAATCCCTTAAGTGACAATGTTATTAATATTAATAATGTTACAATTGATACAATTGGTTCTACTCAAGTTAATAAAGAAGAGCTCTATTATGACCATGATTTGGAAAGATATGTTTTGATCATTTCAGGTACTTGAAATAATTTAGATACTATTACTATTGACATTAAAGCTACAGGTTTTAGTTTTGAGTTTTCCAAAAAGCAAGTGACTTTGTATAAAGATATTACTACTCATATAAAAATACTAGGTTTGAGTTGTGATGGGATGATGAATCATGAGATTATTTCTGTTAGAACATCTCATTTGTATATTGAGGTAAGCGATATCTCGAAGTGAAACATGTCATGAAATCCAGATAATGTAATGAAATTTACAATAAACGAAACTAGAGTGTTTGTAGGTAAGGGTATTACTATGACAAAAAATACTAGCACAATTCAAATTAATTTAACTGATGCAGCAATAGCAGAATTTTCTCCTAATGCATATTTAACCTTTGAAATGTTACCTATTTCAGGTTATACAATTACAGGCGGACCACTAACTATACAAGTTTTCTAATTATTTAACAATAACATTGATTAAATAGAACAATCAATGATATTAGAAATTTGGGTGTAATTTGTATTATCATTTCTAAAATATCAAACAAATGCTTGAAAACTAATATGTTGTTGTTTTGGATTAGTATTAGGAGTTAGAATTAGCGATAATGGTGTATGAGTATCTGTTGGGAATGCCCCTTTGTTAATTAAAATATTAGTTTCAGATGTAAATTGATCAATGTTTTTTTCATTCCAACCATTATTTTCTACAAATGATAAAATTTTTGTTTCAGTTTTATCATTGGTAAATTTAATTTTTAAATCTTTAAATTCTTCAATAAAACCCTTATATGGTTGCATAACCATACTAAGCGTAGCGGAAACATCATCGTTAGTTATGTTTAATTTAGGAATAGGCAATTTATCTGAAATAGCAGTAGTTGATCAAATGAACGGTGATGCGATTAAACCACCACTAATTAATCCAAAAGCACCGTGTCCAGTAATTTTTAATAACTTAATTTTTGAAAATGATTTCATAGTAGATTATTTACAACACATCAATTATATGTTCTTATCCTAAACATTAACGCTCCACTTTAATGGGTACAGCTTAATATATTACCCCTTACTTGGTATTTGGTTTTGGAACGGGTTGATGATTAGGTTATGGTATATTTAAAAACTACCCAAAAATTCATTGGAGCTTAGAGTAGTTGAACTCATCACAAAACTAGTTATATATTTTTGTCCCAACAATGGTACTAATTACATCCAACTTATTATAGTTATGTCAAATACCTAAATAAGGTTGGTGTCCATTAGTATTTAGTATAACAGCTGATGGATAAGTAACTGCTCCTTCCTCTATAGTACCTCAATAAACGCCTAATACTTGATGGGTATTTTTATCAATAACCATACTACCACTTGCACCTGATGTTAAATTTGCAAAAGAACCAGGTGTAAACATATATGAGTTTTCGTATATATATAAATCAGCATTTTTAATGTAAGTTCCATACATTGTGTAATAGGAATAAACTGATGATTGATCTTCATAATTTCATTGTTGAAAATAATTATGAGTTGTATGAGTTTTATTAGGATATCCGGCACAAACAACTGCTGTTGACGCTGTATGCATTCCATTATAAAAAGGAGTAATTAAATCATTTGAAAAAGTGGTGGCTATGCTATCAACTTTTTCAGGAGCTATTTCTACGGAATCAGTTGGGAATCGGAGATAATCAGAAGGATAGTCCAATAGAGGTTCATCTAATCCATAACTATATGAAGTAGATCAATAAACATCTTGGTATGTATTGCTATCCTTTAATCAATCGTTAGTAACATGTTGATTACTCATTGTTCAATATTGATAATTGTCATCAGCATTAGATATATTGTGAGAAATTATTCAACCTGTCCCCATCGAAAACCCACTAGCGGTTTTTCCGACAAACGAAAAAGTTCGATAACCAACATAATCAACGGGATTTGCGATAGTTGTAAGATTATTTAAAGTATCTAACCTAGTTTTAAGATTTGTATCTGTTTTCACAAAAGAAGAAAAATCTACTTTAAATAATGAGATATCTAGTCCAATATCTTTGCCTTTGTAATGTTTCAAACTACGGTAGTACAAAGAATAATCTTGTTTACTACAAGATGTGGTAAAAAAAACTGTTGTTACGGGTAAACTAAAAAATAATGTTAGTAAAGTAATTTTGTAAAATTTGTACATTTGATTTTACTTCTATCTTCCTTATTTAATTATATATGTATCTATACTTTTCTTTGTTCACGATTTGTCCTTTTGTTAATTAAATGATATATTGGGACAAAATCGCTGATCCTTTGTTCGGGACATTTTCCCTGAACTTTTAGATAGTGGGTTTAACCAATAATTAAGTGAATCTGATTAATACAAGAAATTGCGAAGCAATAGTAATATTAATAACTATTAATTAATAACACGATAATAACAACTATCTTCTTGTAAAATTAATTTCTCAATAGACACCATGTTCCTAGTTATTTTAAGCCATTCAACCGGAGTTATAGTGAGTCGCTTCAATTTACCATCAATTATTCTAACAATTGTTCGACGAATAAGATTGTTGTGTAGCCAATCATATTCCTTGCATATCTCTTGAATGTCCTTAACGGATTTAACA
>JAIRME010000016.1 GCA_031258945.1 Mycoplasmataceae bacterium
ATATACACCACCAAAAACCACCATCACTTTTGTTTTCATAACCAGATATTACCGCCTAATGGTTGAATATTATAGATCATATATTTACAAAGTAAATATTCAACATATGAAACTTTTTATAAAGACATTTTTAAATATTTTCATAATTTGTTTTCTCAATTTCCATTGAAGACATGAAGTTTACCCAACAAGTTGGATATGTATCGTGTGCATATTATTTTTATATAGATTAATGATAGTAGAATCAACTGATTTAAATTGTAAATACGCATTGGTAAATTTAATGTCGTAAATATCGATGGGTATAGTGGAAGTGTTTTTATTAAAAATTGTATAACCGATTCCAACTCCACCACCTACACCAGTAACACTTAATGCAGTGGCAACATACATTTTTCGTCTATTCTGTTTTTTAATTCATTGTTTGTATTCTAATGTTTTGATTATTTTGCTCACATTAATTCCTTATATTTTAATTTGCATGAAAGGGTTATATCATGGAACACACTCGTTAAATATCTAAAAATTTGTAACTATTTCCATGGGTTTAATTGATTTACCTATAATTGGTTATATGAAAAGAAATCAAATCACTTGATACAATTCTAAAATTTTCTCAATATTTTATCTCCTATATTCTGTCCTAGCATGAATCACTATATTAATAGTGCAAGTTATTCATAAAACCGATTATGATAACGATATGTTAACTATGGTTGTGCATGTAATAGTCCCTACTTTTTGTGGACTTAGTATTATTTATGCGTCTCTAACTAATAAATTTAAATCTAATTGAATCATATCATTGGCATTATTATTTTGTTTTATAGCGGAATTATTAGGTGCATTAAGTGTGTACGGTAATGTGGCCATATTTATAGGCTGTCATATATGTTTAATTATTTATTTCTTACGAATTAAATTCTTTACTAAGAACGATTTAATAAAATTAATTCCTATACTCATTTTCTTTTTAGCATATGTTTTGTTTTGCTTTTTATGATTGATACCTCAACAAACAAATAAAGTAGACTTCATTTTTAAATTAGCCGTACCAATTTATGGGTTATTGTTATGTTTTATGTTGTGAAGATCTGTTTGCACATATGGTGCATCTCAATGATTACTTTATAGCGTTGCTTCAATTTTATTTTTTCTTAGTGATTTAAATGTATTAATGGAGGCAATAGTAGGTTTTGGTAAGACAGATCCGCTAGGTCTATTTTTATTTACTTGAATCACTTATCCAATCACAATTACTTTAATAAGCTTATTTAATCGTAATACATTGCATTTTATAGATTTCAACAAAGCAATATAAATATTTTTTTGATTTACGAAAACAAAGTATAGTAGCTAACGAAATTTACACTTTATAATCTTAAACATGTTAAAACGATATGAAACCGTGATTGAATTAATTAAAAAAGAAATATTAACGGTTATTAGTAAGCAAAATGAATTAATTAATGATTTTGGTGTCCAACTTGCTAAAGTGAAAGTGCAAGTAGAATTAACGAAAAATCCAATATTAGGTGATTTTTCTACTAATGTTATGATGTCTTTGGGTTTGTCACAAGAAAATGTGATGAAATTTGCACAAAAAATAGCCGATGCTTTGCCCAAATGTTATTTTGAAAAAATCAACGTTGCCACGCCTGGATTCTTAAACATCTTTTTGGCAAAAGATTTGAATAGTCAATTATTAAAACAGATTTTGAAAGAACAAAATGATTTTGGTCAATTCAAGCGTAAAAAAATTTTTTATAACATTGAATTTATTTCGGCTAATCCGACGGGTTTATTACATATTGGTCATGCTAGAAATGCTGCAATTGGAGATTCTTTATCACGAATATGACAAACATATGGTATTGATATTAACCGTGAATATTACATTAATGATGGTGGAAATCAAATTGAAAAACTAGGAATGTCAGTGCTCGTCCGTTATAAACAAGCATTGGGGTTAAAAGATGAATTACCAGAAGATTCATATCATGGTTTAGAAATTATTGAAATCGCTAATAAAATTAAAAACGAAATAGGTGACAAATATATTGATGCGGCTTACAATGTAAATAAAATTCTTGATTCATCTATTAATGATTTTTTTAAAACATATGCCACAAATTTTTTATTGAATAATATTAAACAAACTTTAAATCACTTTGATGTGACCATGGATATTTGGTTTAGCGAGTTTAGTATTTATGCAAATAAGTTGATAGATACTACCCTTGCTATCATGAAAAGACACATTTATCAAAAAGATGGGGCAACCTGATTAAAGACTACTGAGTTAGGCGATGATAAAGACCGTGTTTTAGTTAAGAGTGATGGTGTTTATACATATTTTTTGCCAGATATTGCGTACCATAATATTAAATTATCAAGAGGGTATGATAAAATTTTCAATATTTGGGGTAGCGACCACAAAAGTTATGCTGATCGCATGAAAATTGCTATCCAATTACTAGGCTACTCGAAAGACAAAGTGGAAATTTTAATTATGCAAATGGTCCGTTTAGTTAAAAATGGAGCAGAATTTAAAATGTCCAAGAGGAGTGGGAATTCTTTAACATTACAGGACTTACTCAATACTATTGGTAAAGATGCTGCCCGTTGATACTTAGTAAGTCAATCACTTTCTACTCACTTAGAAATAGATGTAGACAAAGCAACTAAGCATAGTAATGACAATCCGTTGTATTATGTCCAATATGCTCATGCAAGAATTCATCAATTATTAGATAAAACACATTATGATATTCCTAGTACTTTTAATTTACTAAATTCCCCGACTGAACGACACTTAATAAATTTATTACATTATTTTAAACATACTATTCAAACAATTGCACGTAATTATGAAACACATAAAATGACATTGTATTTAACTAATTTGGCGAAATCTTTCCATGTATTTTATGCTAATAATAAAATAAT
>JAIRME010000015.1 GCA_031258945.1 Mycoplasmataceae bacterium
TGTGTTGCGTTTCGCTAGATAAATTCTAGTTATAATTACACATTTTAAAAAAAAGAAACCATTATAAATTTCAATTTAGGTTTCTTTTTTTGGTAAAACGACACTGTTTTAAATGGTGGAGAATAAGGGACTCAAACCCTCAACCTTCTGAATGCAAATCAGATGCTCTATCAGTTGCGCTAATTCCCCAATATATGGTGGAGTGTGAGGGGATCGAACCCCCGACCCTCTGCGTGTAAGGCAGATGCTCTCCCGGCTGAGCTAACACTCCATTTTTGGTGACCAGTATGGGATTCAAACCCATGAGTGCCGCCGTGAAAGGGCGGTGTGTTAAGTCACTTCACCAACTGGCCAACTGGCGGCCACAGTAGGGATTGAACCTACGACCAACCGGTTAACAGCCGGTTGCTCTACCGCTGAGCTATGTGGCCTTGCGATGATTAATAATAATAACACATATAAAACATTAACATTTAATTTTTATCATCAATAAGATGCTTAATATATTGTTCCACTGCAATCATAGCACGTACATCATTTTCACAATATGCTTTTAAATCTTCTACCAATTTAATTCATTCTTGATCATTGATTAAACCGAAAAAACGACGACTAGTTTTATTTAAAGCTTCACCACCATGATGAATTGCATGTAAAGCGTGATAATCTATTGCACCACTTCCTTGAAAAATTTCAGGTGTTTCTCGTTGAACAATTGGTAAGATATTTTTAATGGAAAAGAAGCCAGCAAGTTCACGAATAGTAATTAAATCTTTTGCTGGGATAAAAAAAATACAAAGGTCATAAATTTGTTGATTAATGATCTGAATTTTTTGGGTATACAGTGAGTCATTTATTAACACAGCCATTTCTTTTAGACGATTGCATTCAAAGGATTTGTTGTAAACTATATAGCTACAATCATTGCCATTATAAATTTGGTCAATTATATTTTTTAAATCGTTTACATTAATATTCTGCGGGTCGACTACAATGTTAATCGGCGGAAGATTATCTTTAATAATTGATACTTGTGTAACAATTTGTGTGTATGGAGTAGTATCATCAATTACACAAGTAGCGGGATTAATGGTTTCAAAATCAAAATAAACTTTTTTAGGTTTTAATAAAGAAAATAATTCTTTTGTTTCTCTCGTTCGGTATACACCGATGTTGAATGATGTGTATAGTGTGTTTGTGAAATCTTTAAAATAACGCGCATTGTAAGGATTAAGATTTAACATGTAATTTTGTAAAGTAGTTTCATTTCTATCTTGGTTAAGCTTATATGCTTCATATTGTTTTTCGAAACGCATTACTTTACCAGATCAATGAAAAGACAAAAAACGATTATTGCTAAAGTAATATTTTCTAATTAGATGCAACAGTTTGTAGTCATCAAATCAAGTATTGAAATGTTCAATATCTGGTTCTAGAGATGGTTCGCCTTGGGGTATATGCGCACATAACTCATCTATTATCTTTTCAAAGTTGTTAAAATTTAGCAATGGTACGACTCGAAGATCATAGAGTTTTTTTCTTTTCTTTTCTAACTTGGATGTCTTTATTTGCATTAAATTTTGAATTGTAACGTCGGAAGAAGCATCTAAACGGGCTAAACGACGAGCTTCGACTGCTTCATCACTATATTTTAATATTCCTGGAAACTGCGCTTCAGCTTTATCACTTAGATTTTTACCATCTTTGATAAGAGGAATATGATTAGTCAATACAAAATCTACTTTTCCTTTGATTCCTTTTGTATAGTTAATCACACATAGCAAATAATGGTTAATTTTTGCATTAAACTCTTGCAACACACCATTAATGACGTGGTGTTGGTAAATTAAATCCACCAAGTGTTTTGTCTTAGGTTTTGTTGTGGCTTTTACCTCAATAATGGTGTATTCACCCTTTTCTTTGATTAATACATCAGGTCTAGTAATAACTTTATTACGATAAATAAAAACAGGTTGAAATAAAATAAAGTTATCTTTTATCAAAATATTTTTTGTTTCATTCGCTAAATAGTTCAAATCATTAATACCAGAATATAACTCATCGAAATCATAAACACTAAGTCTAAGATATTTTAATTTTATAAATTCGCGCGATTTTTCATCAATTAAGCGACCTTCATATACCTTTGGGTCATGTTCATCTATCTTGTCGCCATTTAAAATTGATAGACGTAATGATTCAAGAGAATCATATTCATGTTCAAATTCTTCTTCATCTAAGTTGACACAATTAAATTTAATTTTATTTTCAATAAAATGTATCAAATCAGTCTCTAAATAAAATCACTGATCTCGTGGGCGAATAAAATAGTTAAAAAAATCAGATTTACGAATGAATTTTGGTTTTTTTGCTTCCACTACATTACCTCAATTTCATTTTCTCGAAAATATTTTAATAATTCGGGGGAGAACGGTGAATGAATTACCTCACATAGATGCATTTTGCTAAGGTTGATAAGCATCAAGTTGGAAAAATATATTTGTATTCCAATAGAAGGCAAAAAATGAATTTGATCATTTAAAACTGTATTTTGATAGATTTGTTCTTCTAGTTCATTGGGAATATCTAAAATAATTTGTTTTTGAATAAGATCTTGATTTGGACGCGTTGTAATTTTTATAATTGGGATTATGGAATTGGTGATTTTGTTAAATACATATAAAATACCACTGCGATGATAATCGTCTGAAGTAGGTGAACCTACCAACAAATGTTCATCATTGGGTAATCTTTCATAAACACCATTAATAAAAGTTAAACCATTAGTAGACACATATCGATTAAGTGATTCTTTTAATGCTAAGGTAGGATATTTTTTTTTCAATTCAAAGATAGAAATAAAATTTATTTTTTCAATAATGTATTTAGAGAATTTAACATCTTTAAATTTTTCATTTTGATTGATTGCATCAATCATCATTAAAATATTTTTTAATAATGAAATATTTTGAGTGTCGTGATTTATTTCAGTCATTAAATGATATTCAATGTAATAATTAAAACTAACCATTACTTCACCATTTTTTTCTATTACATCACGTTTGATATTTGTCATGCTAGTGAAAATGGGCACATTGAGATTATCAAAACTAATAAGCACATAGCGCATGTAGTTGCTTGGGTCATTCAAAAGTTCGTTTACTTCGTTAGTATACTTGTTGTCAAAAGAAATATAACGTTCATTTTGTTTATGCGTATTTCATGAACCATTTGCATTAGAAGCAATAGGTGGTTGAATATAAGTTGCATTAAATTTTTGACGAATATATGTATTTAATAAATTGACATAATCGGAAATGTAAGCATATGTTCGTTCTAATGAATAAATAGGTTTATAGTTAATTGGGAAAAAATGAAAAGACATTATTTTTCATCTCGCATATGAGGAAACAATAAAACATTACGGATGGTATCTTGGTTAGTAAATAACATTACTAAACGGTCAATTCCAATGCCCAATCCCCCAGTTGGAGGCATGCCATATTCTAAAGCATTAATGAAATCTCAATCCATTTCATTAGCTTCTGTATTACCTAATGCTCGTTCATTTAATTGATTTTCAAAACGTTCCTGCTGATCAATAGGATCATTTAATTCACTAAATGCATTGGCAAATTCTTTACCACAAATAAATAATTCAAATCGTTGTGTCATATTCTGTTTTTGTGGATATTTTTTAGCGAGCGGCGAAATCTCAATTGGGTAATCGTAAACAAATGTGGGTTGAATACAAGTTTTTTCACCATAGGTTTCGAAGAAAGCATTGATAATATGTCCGCGAGTATTTTGATGTGGTGCTAATTCTAAATTATGTTCTTTTGCTATTTTTAATGCATCTATATTTTGCGTAATTTTATTGAAATCCACACCACTATTTTCTTTAATGACTTCAATCATGCTAATTCTCTTAAAAGGCTTAGTAAAATCAATGGTTGTTCCTTTGTATGTTAAGATTAACTTATTTAATTTAGTGGCAAGATGTTTAAATACATCCTGAACAAGATCCATTACTTCTCACATTGATATGTATGCCTCATAAGTTTCAATTGTGGTGAATTCTGGGTTATGAGTTGCATCCATTCCTTCATTACGAAAAATACGACCAATTTCATACACTTTTTCAAATCCGCCAATTATTAATTTTTTTAGTGGTAACTCTGTCGCTACACGCAAATAGTATTCACGGTTTAAAGCATTATGATGTGTTTTGAATGGACGTGCAGCGGCTCCACCTAGAATAGGATGTAATACTGGTGTTTCAACTTCAAAATAACCGCGATTATCCATAAAATTTCTTAGTTCTTTTAAAATAATGGAACGAGTTATAAAAGTTTGTAACGACTCTTCGTTCATAATTAAATCAACATATCGATGGCGAGCTCGTGCTTCTTCATCTTGCAAACCATGTCATTTTTCTGGTAATGGCTTCAAAGATTTACTTAATAAAGTTAAGTTAGCAACTTTAACTGTTAATTCGCCAGTATTAGTTTTCATTGGTGTGCCTTCCACACCAATTATGTCTCCAATATCAATATCTGTTTCTAACATTTCAAATAGATTCGGAAAGGCTTTTCTATTAACATAAAGTTGAATTTTGCCATAAAAATCTTTTAAAACTAGGAATGTTTGTCTAATAGCAACAATACGTCCAGCCAGTAATATTTTTGTAATATTGTCATGCAATTCTTCTTTGGAAAATTTATCAAATTGTTTTTTAAGAGATAGGGTATTGAAATTACGACTAAATTTAACAATTTCAAAAGGATTTTTCTTTTCTTTTTCTAATCGTTTTAGTTTATTTCTGCGATTTATTTCTTGATCATTTAATTTTCGTTCCATGTTAAATCCTTTTTGACTATTTCATCTACAGTGGTAATTTGAGCATTATAGTTTTCTTTAAAGTATTTTAAAGATGCTAAATATTTTTGTTTAGTAAAAGTATTAGTAGCATCTTTAGGGATTATTATTTTATAACCTCATTGATACGCATCACCAATAGTATGAGCAACACACAAATCTGTGTATATTCCTACAACTATTAAAGTATCCACTTTTAGCTTTTGGAGTAATGGATGCAAGTTAGTATTAAAAAAAGCACTATAGTTCCTTTTAGGGATTATGTAATCATTGGAAGTAGGCTTTAGTTGTGAAATAACTTGCGCTCCATTTGTGCCTTTAATAGCATGATTACCTCATAGTTTTAATTCAACATCTTGTTTGTGATGTTCATCATTAGCATAAATAACGGGAACGTGACTTAATCTAGCCCTTTGAAGTAATTTATGAATGGGGGTAATAACTGACAAAGAACGTTTACAATTTAATTTGCCTATGACAAAATCATTTAGCATATCTACAATAATCAAAACTCGTTTCATAATATATTGATAGTAATTTTATCATTGTAATTCTATATTTTGACAGGATACGATAAGATAAAATTAGCACTCATACTTGACAAGTGCTAATACCTATGCTATAATGATTCCACTTTTCAAAAAAATATTTAAAAAAAGAGGATTATTATGGCAAAAAATGTAATATTAGGTATTGACCTTGGTACTACCAATTCTTGTGTGGCAATCATGGAAGGTGATAAGCCTAAAGTGTTAGAAACACCCGAAGGTAAACGAACTGTTCCTTCTGTTGTTTCATATAAGAATGGAGAATTTATAGTTGGTGAATCTGCTAAAAGACAAATGATTACTAACAAAGATTCAATTGCTTCCATTAAACGTAAAATGGGAACAAGTGAAAAAGTAGAGTTGGGAGGCAAACAATACACTCCAGAAGAAATATCGGCAAAGATTTTATCTTACATCAAAAAATATGCAGAAGATAAGGTGGGTAGACAAGTAAATAAAGCAGTCATCACAGTACCTGCATATTTTAATGATGCTCAAAGGCAAGCCACTAAAAATGCTGGAAAAATTGCTGGCTTAGATGTGGAACGTATTATTAATGAACCTACTGCTGCTGCTTTAGCATATGGGTTAGATAAACTTGACAAGGAACAAAAAATTTTAGTTTATGATTTAGGTGGTGGTACATTTGATGTTTCTTTATTGGATATGGCATCTGGTACTTTTGAAGTATTGGCTACTAGTGGTGATAACCGTTTAGGTGGAGATGACTGGGACCAAAAAATTATTGACTGACTAGTAAAAGATGTTAAGGCTGAACATGGTGTAGATTTATCTAAAGATAAAATGGCTATGCAACGCTTGAAAGAATCTGCTGAAAAAGCCAAAATTGAATTATCAGGTCAATTAGAAACTGAAATTTTGTTACCTTATTTATCAATGACTGATAGTGGGCCATTAAATGTTCAAAAAAAATTAACACGTGCGCAATTTGAAAAACTAACTATTGATTTGTTAGAACGTACTAAAAAACCTGTGGAAGATGCAATTAAAGAATCGAAATTATCACTTAATGATATTAATCAAGTTTTGTTAGTTGGTGGTTCAACTCGTATGCCAATGGTTTACGAGTTAGTGAAGAAATTAACTAAAAAAGAACCTAACCGCACAATCAATCCTGATGAAGTTGTAGCGATGGGGGCAGCAGTGCAAGGTGGTGTTTTAACAGGTGATGTTGATAACATCTTGTTATTAGATGTTACCCCATTAACACTATCTATTGAAACATTAGGAGGCGTAGCCACGCCATTAATTAAGCGCAATACCACAATTCCTGTTAGTAAATCGCAAGTATTCTCTACGGCTGCTGATAATCAACCAGCGGTGGATGTTCATGTTGTCCAAGGAGAAAGACCGATGGCACGTGACAATAAATCATTGGGTAATTTTTCATTAACTGGTATTGAACCAGCACCACGTGGTGTGCCACAAATTGAAATCACTTTCAACATTGATGCTAATGGTATTATGAATGTTACAGCTAAAGATTTGAAAACCAATAAAGAAAACACAATTACTATTAAAGGTTCCTCTAATTTATCAGAAGATGAAATTAACCGAATGGTAAAAGAAGCGGAAGATAACAAAGAAAAAGATGCAAAAATAAAAGAACAATCTGAAATTCGTTATCGGGCTGAATCTATTATTCATCAATTTGAAGTATCAATGAAAGATGAAAAGGCTAAAGACATGCCAGCTGATCAAAAAGAAAAGGCACAAAAAGAAATTGATGAGCTAAAACAATTATTAAAAGATGAAAAATGGGATGAGTTAAAAACTAAATTAGATGCTTTCGATGCGATGGCACAACAATTTTCTAAGGGTGCACAAGGTCCTACACCAGAACCGGAAGAACCTAAAAAATAAAAAAACATAAATGTAGCATTAGCTACATTTTTTATTTAATTTCATAATTAATGCATCTCGTTTATGCCCATAATAATTTTTACGAATACTAACTAATTTAAATTCTAATTTTTGGTAAAGATTAATAGCCTTAAAGTTATTTTTGTCTACTTCAACCATAATGGGTCGATTAAATTTTTTAGATAAGTGTGTTATTAATTGGAAGGCATAACCTTGACGTAAATATTTATCATGAATATAAACTCAAATGATATCTATTTGGTCGCTGAGAGTAGTTAAGACAAAGCCGATTAATTGATTATTGATAAAATAACCAATATTGAAATAATGATTGTTGGATAACATTTGTCGCAATTGATTAATACTATAGCGATTATTCATGTTATGCTTTACTTCTTCAAAATTGATAAGTGTTAATTGTTTAATCATGTTAAAGTGGTTTTTTGATATACAATGGTTTTAGTTCGTTGACATCATTTACCTTTTTAAAATTTTTTAGATGATATATTACATTATTAAAAATATCTACAGATTTATATTGAATAAATACATTATGATTTTGGTATTTTTTCATTAAAGATTCAGCTGCTTTTTCTTTCATCATATTAGGTTGAGTCAAGCACTTATTATGATTATACGAAGCAAGAAATATTGAGTCACTACGTGCATCTAAAATTGATAAACCAGTACCGTGTGGTGTTTGTAACCTTAATGCATCAATCGTATACACGGATGTTTTATGAATTAACATCCAAGTTTTTGCAATCAGTGTACCAATTCGTACTCCTGTAAAACTACCAGGGCCAATAACTAACAATATTTTTGTAATATCTTCGTGTTGTAGTTTATTTTTATTTAGCAAATTTTCTATGTGCTCTACTACAATGTCAGTTAAATTATTATGTGTTTTAACTTTAAATTTACTAATGATGTTTTCATTATTTAAGATTGCTAAATTACAATAATTCTGTGTTGTATCAATAAATAAGCTAAACATTATGTCTGACTCCGTAGCTTTTTTTGTAGTGATAAAAATATATTGTCTGGTTGACTTTTAAATTCCATTATTTGTTTATTCGTTGGATGTACAAAACTTAAATAATAAGCATGTAAGAATTGGCCATATTCTTCATAACCGTCATAATTACCATATAAATCATCATTATAAATTGGATGACGAATATAAGCTAAATGTACACGTATTTGATGTGTTCTACCAGTAAGTAAATGACATTCAATTAATGCTGCATTATGATAATTTTCTAATAATTTAATTTCAGTTTGAGCAGGTTTAGCTTTTGTTTCACTGCTAACCGTCATTTTGAGAAGATTTTGTTTACTACGATGAATGGGAGCATTTATTAATAAAAAATCATTTTCAATGTTATTATGAACTATAGCTAAATACTTTCTTATTAGAGTTTTATTTTTCATTTGTTGAATTAAGTTATCATAAGTTTTTTTATTTTTTGCTATTACTATTAATCCCGTTGTATTCCGATCTAATCGATGTATTATTCCAGGACGTAATGGATCATCAAAGTCATTGATACATATCTTATGAATTAAGGCATTGATTAGTGTATTTTGTTCTTGAAAACTAGTTGGATGAACGATTAATTTTTTGGGCTTATCGACTACAATAAGATCATTATCTTCATAAATAATTTTTATTCTTTGATGAAAGGATTTTAATTGATTTTCTTTTTGGATTAAAGTATTAACTTGAATAATAAAATCGTTATCAATTAATTCACCTTTTTTAATAGGTAGTCTTCCATTTACACGAATCAATTTATTTTCAATGAGTTTATTTACATGACTACGTTTTTGATTCAAAGCTTTGGTCAAATAAATATCTAAGCGTGTTTTATTAGATAAATTTTTAACTTTTATTTTTTTCATCATTAATAGGTTCTTTAGTTTCGGTTTTTTCACTTTTTTTCTTTTCTCTAGTAATATTGAAAATAGACATAATAAGATACAAAACAGTGAACCCAATGACTCCTATCAAAATAAATACATCAGGGAAATTAGAAGTAGTATTACCGGTGTTTAAATAATCAATTACCGTGTTTGGCCCTCAAAATGCAATAGAAGTTGGGCTTAAATATTGTGTAGCACGGTCAACAATATTGAATAATCCGCCCAAAAATGCCAACGAAAGTAGGGTAAAATAATATCATTTATTAGTAAAAATAATAGCTATCAAAATCACAAAACAAATGAGAGATTGAATAACATAAACCAATGTTGTTTTTCCTCTTAAAGCACTAAATGCGATTCCATCGTTATATACGACTCCTTTAGTTCATTGGCCGTCTCTAATTAATAAATTACAGGTTAATGATGGAACTAGCACAATAATTAGAGCTATGACAAAACATAATAATTTTAAAAGATTATTTTTTTTGGAGAAATTTTGTTTAAGATAATTTGATATTTTTTTGTATCAATCATCCTTAACAACTAAATTTTCGGATTTCATTAGTTGATAATTTTAACATTTAATTGATTAATTAATACATTGTTTTATCATTTTTTTTCTTTCATTCATCATACAATTTGTAAGACATTTGTTTATCTATTTGTAACATTTTAATCTTAATGCTGGAAGGTTTTTTAACAATAAATTGCCAAATTGGTTTATCATCAAACCCAATTTCACTAGTTGCTTTATAATCGTTACCATAGTAAATCTTTTTAATTCTGGCTCAAGCAGCTGCTCCTAAACACATTGGACATGGCTTAGCAGTAGTATATAATTCACAACCACTTAGATCAAATTTCTTTAAATATTTACTTGCCTTACTAATCGCTATCATTTCTGCATGTTTTAAGGGGTCGTTAGTTGCGATAACTTGATTGTATCCCTTACCAATAATTTTATTTTTATGAACTACTACTGCTCCAAATGGACCACCCGCATTTTTTCTCATTCCAATTTGCGCTAGATGAATAGCTTCATTCATATATTTATTCATGACAAAATTATAATAAAAAGAATATTTACAGTGCTTAATCTTCAGAAGTGGATTGAAAATAAATTAAGTGAATTAACTTATTAAGTGTCCAAAAGTTCAGGGAAAATGCCCCGAACAAAGGATCAACGAAATTAAAATAATTTTTAATGTCCCACTTAAATGTATCTCTTAAATAAAATGGGACATTAATAAATAATTAAAATTTATCATTTAATTATTTTACTTACTATGTAAACCGCTACGATTATCAATCGGCGGTTTTTTATTTGTATAACCCCTATACAAATTAAAAATTTATATGCCAGTCATCACTTATCAAGCATTATTAAACTTAACACAGCAACGTTGCTCGCCCAACTATCACTATTATGCTAAACGTTATCATGCATGCTTTACTAGTAATTACGAATCTGACATTAAATTAGCTAATCAAATTGTTGATTCAATCGTGAATCATAACTCTGCTCATAGTATCTGTTCGATGTTTCGCTGATGTTATGATCACTTTTATGATATTGAATTCAACCATAAACATTTACACAAACGTTCTTGTGCCATTGCTAAATTTACTAGTCGTTTAGATTTAGATCA